>QMYR01000114.1 GCA_003662765.1 Candidatus Thorarchaeota archaeon | reverse complement strand
TATCCAGCCAATCGCCGTCCCCCCTTTGAAGGGCGACCCAGCTGACGATCCACTCCCGTGCCAGCAGGATAGCCTGCGCCAGCAACCCCTTGTCCAAGAAGTGCTCTATCAGCGCCAGTTGTTTTCGGAGATTTTCCCTATCCAGGCGGTCGGGCGCATTGTAGGCAAGCTTTGCGGTCTCCGACCGAACCTGTTCGAGGATTATAGCGAAAGGTTTCGTCCATCGTCCCGCTTCCGATGCTGTTTTCTCCAGCAACGGCAACAGTTCACGGGCATGGCGCATCACATCCCTTGGGCGGGCCAGGTGCAGGGCTTGGGAGAAGGCTCGCAATTTTGTGGCCACAGTTTGCAAGCGCCTCGGCAGGTCGTCATCCTTTCGGCTTCGCCACGCCTGACGATGGACGCTTTGAAGCCTTTCCGCCAGTAAGATAGCGTCGCTGCGACGAAGTAGAAACTCCGCTCCGCCGAGCCAGTCCAGCAGGTCAAGAAGCGGTGTCAGGTCGAAGATGGGCGCTCGGTCCGTCGGCTTTGGGGGCTCACGGTAAGGCTCCCGAGCCTCGTATGCTCCATAGATGATGCGCTCAATCGTCACCCTTTTTGTCCGCCGAAGGTAAGCAGCGACGGCAAAAACGATCATCGGGATGGAGCGGAAGGCGTGGGTGATGTCCAGCAGTACTGTTTCGCCTTCCTCAACCGACGACGCCACGCGGTCGAAGATTTCCCAGAGTTCCGCTTCCGACTTGCCCTCGGGGATGTCCACCGGTTCCACCAAATCCCCCAGCCGTTCCACAAGCGTATCGAGGTGAGATCTCTCCCGTCTGGGTTCAGGTAGCACCCGATGGCAAGTTGGACACCGTTCACCTTTCGAGGGCTTGTAATTTCTCGCCGTCGGGGTCACCAATACCAGCAATGCTTCAGGCTCAAAGATGCGGGCGACGGCCTCGGGGAAAAGGTTCGTCCGGCATTCCCTCTGCCCTTCAACGTTGTTCCAGCAATAGGTCACAGTCTGGTAATCACCCGTGCCGAGAAAGGTGAAGGCTTTCATGATCTCGTCTCCCATAGTCCGTAACCGGAGGTTGTCTTCGCGCCGATGCCCATCTCCTTCAAGCCCGCTTGCAACCAAGCCTGTGCCTGCTCGGCCAGCGCCGGGTCTTTGGAAGCGATGGCAAACAGGAACTCGCTACCCGGTGCAATAGTAAGGAAAAAGATAGGCATCGGGTTCAGGTAGTCAGCAGGTGGGGTGTTGCCACCGCGATAGTAATCGCTGTAGTGCGGGTTCATCACGTCCAGGTCCAGTTTCAGGTTGGTGGAATTGGCCGGCACGGCGTCGAAGAAGATGAGTTTGCCTGCGCTGCCGATCGTTCCAAAAGCAAGGCGCAGTGATTTGGTGCTTTCCTCAACGGCTGCGAAATCTAACTTGCGCAAGGTTGCAGACGACGGAATAGCCTCGTCTTGCTTCAAATCGTCAAGCAATTGAGCGCGACGGCTCTCATCGGGTTCGTCAAGATATGCCCCTAACTTCTGAATCGGCGTGCTCTTTCTGGCTTCTTCCCTTGCTGCAACGTCCTTCGGCGAAAGGGCAGGCACACCTAACCGCTCTGCGATCTGCCATAGCGCATACGACCGAGCCAGACCTTTAAGGGCACTCCCGGGAATGATGGGGAAGCCGTAAACTCGGTGCAGACGCACGCTGGTCTCCAGCACGCTTTCGGCGCCCAGACCGACGATGACGCGGCTAGCAGAGTACATGGGGAACTGTTTTACCTCATAGCCATGCCGATCATAGTCGTTGAGCATTGCTTCCCAGCGCGTTTTGTAGGCGTTGAGTAAATTGCTGAGTTGTTGAAGTTGTGCCTTGATTTGTGCACCTGTTTCTGACACCCCAACTGTTTTGCTCAACTTAAGAAGACGCGAGGCCTCGTTTTGGTCAAAAGCGCGGACGATGCGTTCACGTCGGTCAGTTTGTTCGGTGCGCTTGAGTTCACCTCGGCGTTTTTCCCAACCAGCAAAATGTTCCAGCCAGATTCCTGCATTCAGGCATACAGTCACCCTTTCTGCTAAAGATGCAACCTCAGGCGGCAGAGGGAAGGTCCAATCAGACAGATCATCTCTGCGCGGTGGTGCGCTGCCTCGTCGTGGTTGTTGCCTCCGCCAATCCATGATTTACCCCTCCTCCGTCGGCAGTTCCGCCTCGGCGAAGCGCTTAAGCCAGGTCAGATACGCCAGGGCTTCAACAGTGGCGCGGCGATAAGTCTGGCTATCACCCCTGATGATTCGCTCTAATAACTTGTCGTCGCGTGTGCCGTAGATCTGCTCTGTGACCCAATATGATAGATGTTCATAGGCGGCTTTGTGCGCCTTCTTTTCTGTGGATGGTTGCTTGCCTGGCTCTACTGCACCTTTTGCCCTTAGAAATGCCAAAGTTTGCCCTAACCCATTAGTCAGCACATACATGGGCAGTCTCTTAACTAAACTGCCGTATTTGTCCCTAAAATCCTGTTGCTTGACTGTACTCACATCATCCCATGCCCGTTCTGCCCTCTTCTGGTCAAGGGTTTGCTGAAGAGATTGTTTCATGGCCCAACACCTCCTATGCACACCTTATTTGTCTACAGCTTGAGAAATTCATCCACCGTCAAACCGGCCTGCCGGATGACGGCCCGCAATACACCACGTTTGACATCGCGTCCAGCATGATACGGTACGACCGCCCGTCGTCCATCGGGATGTCGAAGGATGTAATGACTTCCTGTTACATGGTCGATCAGAAAACCGGCTCGTTGAAGTTTGCGAACCACCTCAGCTGGTTTAAGCGAGGGAAGACGGCTCACTTTGCGGACTCCACTTCAACTTCTACGACCTCGAACTCTCCTGCTTCGTATCCGCTGGGCAATGGATCCCCGTGCTTGCGCAGACTGGCGATGTAACCCTCGATGGCATCCTTGATCATCGCCAATGCCTCTTCCTTCGTTTCCCCCTGCGTGACACAACCAGGGAGAGCGGGAGCGGAGACAATGTATCCTCCCTCTTCAGCCGGCTCCAGGTAAACAAGGAAACGGGCCACGGGTGTCACCTCCTTTCATCCGGTCATTCGCACTTTCACGAAACCACGCCCCACGGTGCTCTCACCGCCCAATTGTAGCCGCTTCCCATCCACACAACCCTTCACGAACTTGACGATTTCCCCGACCTTATCGCCTGCCTGCTTCCAATCGTCAGATAAGTCGTCGTCTTTCACCCGAGGCTTGCCGGCAAACAGCATTGCGTAAAGCAGAGTATCCGACGGCAGATGCTCCTCCGACCACAACGCACCGTGTGCAACGGTCTTCTTTTCATCGTCCAGACGAATGCGGCTGATGACCTCCGTGGAAAACAGGGTGAAGTCACGGAAGGCGTTTTCGGGAAGTATAATCAAACGTTGGGGCAGAGATCGTCGCCAATAGTCATACTCAGCCCCTAAGGGCAAGGCCTTATCCTTCAACCACTCAGCGATGGTTTGAACCTCAGCACAAGGCTCTGCCGTGAAGGCGAACTCTTCCAGGACGATTCGTCCATCTGCGGAAACGATGTTAGACTCGGCCACAAGCGCTTTGCTTTCATCATCCGGTCCAACGGGGTTCCATGAAATGTTAGAAAGGTTCGCCATCTCCGCATCTCGCTTGAACCTCGCCAGAGCATCCTTGCTGGTCACCCAGGCAAAGATCCCCATAAGGGATCGGACGGGGAAGAGCAAGATACGAGCATCGCCGACGGATAAAGCGCCTGCATGTTCGCTCGCTCTTTCAGTTTCGGGGCCGAAAACGACTTCAACCTTTTTCTCCCAGTCGGCGTGCGGATAGAGCGGGCAAGCACTGTTCTGACAAAAATCCTTATGGTAGGTGGCCTCATCCCTTAGACATCCCTTCAACCCTGATGCCTGCACAATGGGGTAGCCGGTTGTGCGTTCCCGTTGAATAGGCAAATCCACTATGCCCAGACTTGTGCCGCTTCCGGCATGGAGCGGCGTTTCCACATATAAGTAAAGTATTGTTGCTCTTTCAAACATAACGAATCACCTCCTTTCAAGCGAATTCCCACTCGGTTATGGCCACACAGCCAAAACCGATTTGTCCGAAGTCACCTTCGTTCCGCGGCGTTTCGGTAAAGGGCTTTCCATTGTAGGTAGCAGCACCCTCGCTCTCGAAGAAAAATACGCTTCCCGCGGGCACAAAGCTGTGCATAACTTTCTGGAAATCGGCTCGACGTCTTACATCATCCACAAATGCACCGCCGATGGGTTGTGCTCGTGGCAACGCGGCGGCAACTAATCGCACATTGGCACCGTCGAAAAACTGTCCCCAGTTGTCTCCTTGAGGTCTCCATCCTCCGGAGAACCATGCGGGGGTGAGCAAAACGACTTTAAATTGTTTTGGAAGGGGATTCGGTGGTGACACGGCCGGTAGCGGGGTCTTCAGCACTTCGTAAATCGCTGCCCTTGCTTCGCCGCCCACCTGTAACAACCCTTTCTCAGAACGAAACGGCGGGATGCCGTCCACCTCCAGAAGGAAGCCCACGTTTTCTCTAAGCCTCAAGAATTCCATCGTGTAAAGCATTCTCTCCTTTGCGCTCCGCCGAACAGGATCTAGCGCAATCCCCAGGCGAGGCTCGCACACCACCAAGTCGCTTTCTGACGTGACACGTAATTCTGTTTGACCCGAAAGGTATTTCCGAAACTCATCTTCTTCTAACCAGCCGCGCGCTTCCTTAATCGGTTTGTCTGTGCGCACCCAAAGGAGATACAGGTCATCAGGAATATTGCTACTGAAGCAATTAGCGGACAATGGCTTGACTAATGTGAGGTGTTTATCCACCATGACCACATCGGCAGGCAACGGAAAGTAACGCATAAATGTGTCGCCGTTGCGCTTCGTTACAAATGGACCGCGCAAGCGTAGTTGTCCGTAGTTGCCGCCGGGCCTACCAATTTGCCGAATCAAATCCTGCGCTGATGGCGCTCCGTGTGCGTAGTCTGAAAGGCTCACGCCGCTGTCGAAGAGAATCTTCGACCGCACAACGCCCTGCATGGTGAACGGCGTCGGCGGGAAGATGCTGCGAGCGCGATGGTCTTCACCCGCCGTGAATGGCTTTCCGTCGCGGAACAGAAGGACATCGTTCGGCTCAATGAACAATTGCCACATCATACCTCACCTCCCATAGCTAAGAAACGAGCAAGCAAAAGCCATTCTGCCATCTGCTCAAAGCCCCGCTTGCCGACCTTATCGGCGTGCGAGTTCAACGCCGAGGCGAAGACGGTGAGATTCTCCGCCAAAGCCTCGTGTTCATCGTCGGACATTCGGCGCTGGGAATGCCGCTTGAGTAGTCTCCTGAGTTCTGCTTGCTGTGCCTCTTTCGGCAAGTGTGATAGCGTGCGAGCCTCTTCAAAGACCACGTGTGCTAACTTCATCGCGAGTTGCCCGCTTTTGAACCGCTTACAGATATCGGTTATCATCGCCACCGTGTCCTGAGGCACACTCTCATAGAACCACCGTCCGCCAACCCGCACCTCCTCACCCGAACGCTTGAGAAGGTGGATGCACAGGGCGTTGCGATCGTAGGTTTCTTTAGCTGCACGTTCCGCCTCGCGCATGGCTTGCAAGGTCGTATCCAAAGGCTGCAAATGGTGCGCAATGGCAATGCCGATGGAAGCGCTCGCCGCCGGCCCCATCGTCGGCAGCGGTGCGCCGTCCAGCCACAAGTAACCTGTACACGTAGGATCTCCGAACTTAACCTGCCAGTTTTGCTTGCGCATATCCATCTCCGAAGACTTCAAATTGGACTCAACAAAGCCAACCTCTCCTGAAAACAGAGCACGCAGTTCCCGTGCCGCCGGCAGTGCCTCATCCAACGGCAGCAGAGCAAGCACGTCATCGCCGCCTGCGTAAACAACACGTCCGCAGTGCCGCTCTTCCACGACGAACCGAACCAGCTTCAGAGCGAAGTTTGCCAGAGCGTCGGAAATCGCCGCGTGAACGGCAGGTGTCATCAACCGCCGTTCTTTCAGGAGGTCTTTCCACCCGGACACGTTCTCCAATCGTTTTCTGACTTCGGGATGCAACACATCTCCAAAAGTGGTCAGCCCCTCATGTGTGCCGCTGAGCCACTGCCCCGCATGGTCACCATCCATCATCAAAGCGGCGTAGTATCTGGCGGGGGAAGGTATATCTGCCTCTTCAGCAACCCTTTTTAATCTTCTCAAAGATTCGCGCACCGCCTTTATATCGTCTTCGCTCACACTGAGGCCGTACTCCTCTTTGAAACGCTTCACGGTAAGCACATCTTCAAAGAGAGCCTCGCCGTCGTAACCGAGCAACTTCCCGGCGTATTCCCTCACCCTCTGAGGAGCGTTTGAAAGTTGCTGTCTCAATTGGTGAAGTTTAGGAATCGCTTCTGGGACAACGGAGATGGGGAAACCCAGCCGTTTCAGCCCCTCCAGATAATCGCTCAGGGCGTTTGCCAATTTCTCCCCGCTTTCCGGATCTTTCAGTTTCTCAAGCACAGCCGCCTTAAAGGATGCCACGGAAATTTCGCTGGTGGATGGGAAACCGCCTCTCAAGCCGATCTCCCCTTCCAGAACCTCACGTTGTATGAATCGCTTGACGGTGCAGATAGCGCAGAGCCGTTCGCGTCCGTCCAACCTGACTTCGTAGCGATCTTTTGCCTTTAGGTTGCTTGCCGCCCGGGACCAGAATTTGCGGACACCTTGGCGGCTGCCGTCCCGCCCGTGCAGCGCAGCCCGCCGTCCGCAGACGGTGCACTTCTCGCCCTTTTCCTCCATCGGCACAAAGTCGCGCAGGGTCTTGCGGGCATTAAAAGCACGGTCAGTAAGGCTGTAAAGCAAGCTGTAAGTTGTGCCCCAATTTGGATGATACTGTCCCCCGCCTTCTTCCTTCGGCCTGGCGAACAGTGCGTAGGCCTTGCCGAAACGCCAGCCCGATGGGGGAGCACACAGCATTTCAAATAGCGACTTGACCGCCTCCGCTTGCTTGCCCCCGTCGCCCTTGCCTTCCCAGGGCAGTATGGACCAGTAGACCTCCAAATGGGTGCTGACCTGATTTTCCCACATCTTCTGTGTCTGTTCGTCAACGGGCATGATGCCGTTTGATAAGGCAGAGAGCACTAAGTCGGCCAACCGCTTCCATTCTCCACGCACGGCCCTCTCTGCCTTTCCTGCCGCTGACTTCGCTTCCGACGCTGGCAACAAGGCGACGAACTTATTAGGCAAGCTGGCCAGGGTGAGGTCTTCGAGACGTGGCTTTTGTGTCGGAACCTGCTTATCTTGGGCCAGCCAAAGGTCGCACAGCGGTTGCCCGCGCAGCGACGGGAAGACGATGATATCGGGTCCGTATTCTTCGACGAGGCTCTTCATCGCCGTCCAGGAGAGGTAGGACAGCAACCAACTGCCCATCCATAGGTCCTGCGTTCGGCGGGCGGCGGCGATGAACTCCTGCACGGGACCGATGGAGAAAGCAAGTAGCGCAGGCTGGGGCAGCGCATCGGCAATCGCTGCTGTGATTGAAAGGTGCTGAGTTAGCGGATGGTCCGGTTGCCGTGTATCGGCGGGTAACATCCTGAATAACGTTCCTACACGAGGAAACTCCTTCGCTAACTGCTCGGTCAAACATCGCCAAAGCCGCAGAAACCGCTGAACCCCATTGGAGACATCCCTGACCAACAACTCCACCACTTTCTTCGCTGCTTCGTGTGTGTTCGTCGTGTCCACCGCCAGCGAACCCAAATCCAACTCGCGTCCTGCCAGAGGATGAATCAACACGGCTTTTTCGGTGTGCCAATAGGCCTCCGAGCCCTCTGGAAAGTCCACGCGGTCAGCAGCGGAAGCGATTTGATCGGCCTGCTCTGCCGTCCGTGCCTCCTCAGTTGTTGCCTCTCGCCCCAGCGCAATTTGCTGCAATTCCCTTGCGCGTTCTTTATGGCCCGCGATGCCGAGCGCCTTGTCGGGCGGGTCATGAAGCAGGGCGACAATTTTACGAGCCCAGCGG
>QMYR01000113.1 GCA_003662765.1 Candidatus Thorarchaeota archaeon | reverse complement strand
CACCCATGCGATGAATGCGCTCACGAACGAGAGCTGGAGAGAGGCCTTCAGGTACTACTCTGGAGAGGTTCTCCAAGGGGCAAGCATCCCAGACCTCGAATGGCAGGATTGGGACAATCATCTGTACTACCCCGAAACAGGCGAGCACAATGCGCCAAATGCGGCGGCCCATTGGTACCAGCTTGCAAGGGCCAACTTCACGGCCGGAAACTGGGAGGATGGCTTCTTTGCTGCGGGGGTGATGAGCCACTACGCGTGCGATCCATGCATACCTGTTCACACAGACGAGTACTGGGACGGCCATCCCGCATATGAAACGGACATCAACAATCACTTGAGTAACTTCTCACTCCCTGCGCCAAGCGAGTCTGTCATCACAAACGTTTCCCACCTTGTGGTCGACTGCGCGACATATGCTCACCAATACTATGACGAGATATACGCGGCGTATCCGAACGGGGACAGTAAAGCACTCGACACCAACGAAGACATCATGAACCATACCACTCTGTGCCTCTCAATGGCGGTCAATGCGTGCTTGAGCCTATTCCATAATCTCACCATAGGAATCGACCCACCGGAGATAGACTATGAACTGACACACGTTGCAGTCATTGACTATGCACACGGCAACGACTACACAAACGGCTATCTCACCGACGTGGAAGTGACTCTGAACAAGCACGGCTATGCGGTCAGAATCCAAGAGGACCCGTTCACAGCAGCGGATCTCATCGATGTTGACCTTCTCGTGATGACATGCGCCCATACCGGATACAGTTCAAGTGAGCTCTCAGTCATCGTCGACTGGGCTGCATCAGGAAACAAGTCTATTCTGCTAACGGGCCGGGGTGATTACAGTACGTATACCAACCCCGAATACCCAAACGATGTCCTTGAGGCCATAGGCTCACACATCCGGCTCAATCACGACAACGTCTACATGGAAGGAACGTACAAGCCCTGGTATATTGACCTATACGACATACCGTCGCCAAGTGACACAGTGAATCTCACTTACGGCGTTGCCAATGTCACACTCTTCTCGCCCAACAGCCTGTATTTCACGGACGAGCGACCCGTCTTGCCAATCATCTTCGCTGATCCCACAGGTTATCAGACCGACCAGAATGCGCCAGCAATCGAGAGAGTCTACGACAACACCCAAGACGGGGAGAACGGACAGCAGATTCCGTTGATGGCTGTTGAAGAAATCGAGACCCTGAGGGTCATGGTCGCGGGAACGACTTTCTTTAGCAACTACGACCACCAGAAGAGTTTCGACAATATCGTGCTCTTTGGAAACATTGTCGAGTGGGCAAAGAGCAACCGGAGCGAGTTCAACCCGGACAATGCTGACGAGATAGGTCCGGCCATCGGAGATGTCTGGTCAGACCCGTCCTCGCTCGTCGCAATGAACAATGTGACTCTCTTCGTCAATGTCACGGACGTGAGTGGGGTCGCAAGCGTCAACCTGACATACACACTAGGATCCACATCTAATACACTGAGCATGACCAAGACATCTTCAGGCTCCTATTCGGTCGTCGTGTCCTTGGATAGCGAGGGCGAGCTGAGAGTCACAATCAGAGCTGCAGACGGTGCCGGAAATGTGGCCGTCCGCGCTACCTTCACGTTTGAGGTTGCAGCATCGACCACCACAACTACCACATCAACCACCACGTCAGAAACCACAACCAGTACGACCACTGAAACAACCTCAACAACCAGCGTGACATCCACTGGCACGACATCGGCACCGACAACCACAACGCAGAGTGGGCCCATGGGTACAACGTTTGTGTTTGCAGCTGCAGCTATTGCGGTCATTGTGGTTGTTGTGGTCATCCTGCTGATTAAGAAACGGTAGGCGCAACAGTCTGGAGGGCCCAGCCCTCCGCACCACTTTTTTGGCGGTTGCGCCCGATCAAAACGCCCTCGCCGGCGATAGACGAATCATTCAGTTAAGATTCATATATTTTGACAGATAGATTGACTGGTGGTTCTGCGGCGCGTGGTAACCATGTCCAAAGCGATCAGACCGGAGGATAGTGAGTCGGAGATTGAGCGTGACATCCTACGGGCATTCGGGTGGGCGATAGTGGAGTTTGAGGAAACACTCTATCGCAAGTACGTCGTGATGTCAGCTCCACATTCTCTGATGCCTCGTGATGAGTTCAACAGACATCTTTTGCGGATGCATGCAAGGGGGCACGTGACGCCTCTCAAACTGCACGGTTGCAAGGCATGGAAGAAGCTGGTCATTGAGGACAGAATAGAAGATACCCTAAGGCCTCGCAAGATAGAGATGGCCAAAGAACCGATTCCGCCGCGTCCAGAGCCAAAACGTTTTGTGGTCAGTGACTCACACATCATCGCACAAGACATTGCAAAGACCATGAGGTCAAAACTCTTTCCCGGCAGACAGGATGACGAACATGTGAAAAACACGGTTCGGCAACATGCGTCACAGCTTAGACGGGCACTGACCGAGTCCAGACGATCATTCATCGACTACTTGGACAGGAAGGCGCCTACGTTGAAAGAGCCGATGCAGCTCATCCTTAGCTCGAAGGGTGAAGAGATTCTTCTCCTCAGTCTGCGGTTAATAGAAACTGGCGCCATCGAACGCTAGTATGTCCGATGAATCAGGAAGTTCGAGAGATCCAGTAGAAACTGCTTGTATTCCTCGCGAAACTCAGGGGTACACTGTGAGAGAGCACCTTGCCCCTCTGCAAGCAGACGTTCCATGATCTCATTGGCCGAGTCAAGAGCACCACAGTCTCGGAATACATCACGAACTTGCTCTACCTCTTCCGTGCTCATCCCGTCCTTACCAAGAAGGGTATCAAGAATTCTACGTTGGGACTCGTCCGCAAGCCGATATGCCTCAATGACGAGCATGGTCTTCTTGCCCTCCCGGATGTCCCCCTCGGCCGATTTGCCAGTGACAGACTCGTCCCCGAACGAACCCAAGATGTCATCTTGGACCTGAAATGCCTGACCCGTTCGTATTCCGAACTGAGATAGTGCCTTCCTCTGGGACTCCGAGGCCCTCGCCATTGTGGCGCCCATGAGGAGGGACTTCTCAAACAGGACCGCGGTCTTCAGACGAATCATTTCAAGGTAGGTGTCGGATGTCACATGGGGGTCATTGACCATGTTCATCTCAAGGAGTACACCGTCCGCAAGTTCTTGGTATGCAGTCTGGTAGTATCTCAGACACTCAAAGGCAATGTCAGACGGTAACTCCGAGGCGCTGATAATCTGTGCACCCATATTGAGGAGCGAGTCGCCACCCAAGACCGCCATCGCCATGCCGAAATCAATCGCCTTCGCGTTATCGTCGCGAGCATGCTTCTTGTACCACTCGCGGTACAGAGCATGAAATGTCGGTCCCCCACGCCGTACTTCGTCGTGATCAATCAAGTCATCATGAAGCAGTGAACCGTTGTGCAGCATCTCAATGGAACACGCCGCGCGATACAGGTATCTCAGGCTTACATCTTCCCTTACCGCCTTGTAAGCAGAAACAACCATTACGGGGCGAAGCCTCTTCCCTCCCCGCATCAGATACTCCCGAATGTTGCCATAGTAGAACTCGTGAACTGGCCCTAAACGCTTGCCAGCCTCAACCCGCATCTGCAGATATTCGTCAAGTGCCTCGTTAACACGAGCAATCTCCGAGTTCATGATAGACTTGAAGTCCGACACTTCTAGACCCCTGTACAATCAATGACTCAGGGAGGCATTCGGGGGCTTTTTTAGCGTTTCTGGTTGTGTCGAAAGAAGATTCACTATATGGCGAATTGGATGGGTACACGAATGAATCTGTCGATGCCATGGTAGAATCTTTACCATCACTCTCAGACGTATAGAGTCCCGCGAATGACTGTGATGCCCGTCCCACTCACCTTGACCTGTGTTATCTCATCGGAGTCCCCACGCACCTCGACGAATATCTTTCCAGGACGCCCCATGAAATGGCCCTGCTCTATCACGATGCTTGTGACTGGAATTGTCACGTCAAAGAGACCGTACTTTATCATATAGGCGCACATGCTGCCAGCAGCCGAACCTGTGACTGGATCCTCACTGATTCCGAGGGCAGGAGCGAAGTGGCGGACATGCACATCAGAGGTGGGCGCGAATGTTTCTCGCGTGAAGACCTGAACGGAGATCCAGTCAGAACCCTCTTGGAGACCATTGAGACGTTCCCAGTCAGGTCGAATGCGTTCCAGTGCCTTCAGAGTGTTGACTGGAACCATTAGCTGAGGAGTGCCAGTGCTGACCGTCTGAATGGGGTTGGGTGACATGATATCCGCCAACGTAAGACCAAGGGCCTCCGCAATGTCTTTCGGGTCATAAGTGGCCATGAACTCGGGACTCTCATGAGTGATCTGCACCTCATGGAGTCCGGAGGTCTCATTCTTGACGACCTCAATCTCAAGTACGCCAGCCCGCGTTTCGAGCGTGAACATGTTCACATCGTTGACGACCTCAATGAGGCCTTCCTCTGCGAGTGCAGTGAAACCAGCAACGGTCAGATGACCTGAAAATGCCATCTCGCCTCTTGGGGTCATGTACCTGAATTTGTAGTCGGCCACTTTTGAGGGATAGACAAAGACAGTCTGTCCCGTAATCGTTTCCTGAGATACCCTCTCAACGGCGGACTCCCTCAGTCTGTCCGCATCCAAGACTACGACTGCTGGGTTCCCGCCAAACGGCTGGTCTGTGAAGGCATCTATCTGAAAGATCCGCAGCTTGTATTGATACTTCATTGCTGGGTCAGCTCAATCTACGATGTGCCGTACGGACTAATTAAGAATACCAATCGATGACGAACCGCTCAGCAAAAGGGTGGCGGGAACGTGGGTAATCGTGGTAGGAGGGGGGAGTTTCGTAATTGAGGGCATGTAACGAAAAACTAGCCCACGCACCCGCCTTTGTACCGCCCGTATAGTTGTATTAATACTACTTAAAGATAGCGCCTATATGTGCCGTCTAGAAAGAGAAGGAATTCAATTCTGTCATACTTTAATACGGATTAGAGAATTGGGAGAAGACTCTGGAGAAAAATGAGAGAGATGCCCGTCGGACTGGTGACGGGCTTGAACCGTTTCACTCCCCAGACTCTGTGAATGGGTTGGAGATGCTGTCCTCTTCGACCTTGGTTGGTCGGTGACGTTGACGCCACTCTTCGATGGGGATAGCAAACTTCGCCTCAACCTTCGGCCGATGGATTGTGTTCATTGTGCAGAACGGAATGATGCGTCCGTCGGGAACTGAGTAGTTGATGTCGCAGTGCTGCACCCGTTCCAAGTCGAAGTTGTAAGGGTCTTGGAAATGCATCATTCCTATCATAATCACGTGTTCCATGAAGTTGGACAGTGAACTATAGTCACCACGTGAGAGAAACGCCGTGAGAAGGTCCTTGAGCAGACCCTTCCTCTTAATGTGCCGGATACTACCTGCCAGCTTGGCCTTCGCACGAGCACTGGCGCCGCGCTTCTTGTCGGCGAAGAGGTTTGAAATCTCGACCATCACCTCAATGAACTTGTCAACATCAATGAGATTCGTGATTGGTTCGTAACTGCCATCCTCGCCTATCCAGATGAAGGTCGACATTCCACATGCAAAGTGAGAGCTAAGCTCCAGTTGCGGCGACCCTTTCATCAGACCGATTGCGCGACCAATAGGCATCACGGAAGGAACCGGATACCATACGTTCGCAGGTATCTCCCCCCCGGTCTGTTCCTCTATTAGATGGATACAGTCAGGGATAGTGATTCGCATCTCCTTGCGAGCTGAATAGTCAATCCGTCCTGTGATGCTAACTGGCTGGAAGTTCACACAGCGAACAACGTCACGGTTCTCAATGGCGAACTCGATGATCTTTCCCAGCTGGTCATCGTTGACGCCCCGCACAACTGTGGGTACCAACACTATTGAGTCCAAGCCAACCTTGCGGCAATTCTCTATTGCCTGCAGTTTGATAGGAAGCAGATTCGTCCCCCGAGCCTCCATGTACGGCTCCGGAGTAACACCATCAAACTGCATATAGACCGTTGAGAGACCGGCCTCTTTCAGCTCTCGAGCATAATCCTCACTCTTTCCGATTCGTATGGCATTGCTCGCAATCTGAACGTGCCTAAAGCCAATCTCCTTCGCCCATCGGATGTACTGCGGCAGATACTTGCTGACAGTCGGCTCTCCTCCTGCAAACTGCAGTGCGGGAGCGGGAACAGGTAGGTTGCTCCGCAGGTTCTTCATCATCTCGACAACTTCCTCAGGAGTCGGCTCGTAGACCGTGCCAGACTCGGCTGCGTGAGCAAAGCAGATTGGGCATCGCAGGTTGCAGCGATTTGTTATGTCCATCAGTGCCAACGCGGTGTGTGACTTGTGTTGAGGACACTGACCACAGTCGTTGGGGCAACCATTGACGGTCTCGGTCCGGGGGTTGTCGAGTCCCACGCTCTTGTACCAGTACTTCTGGGCCCGACGCCACATCTCAACGTCGCCCCAATAGACATCAACAAATTCTCCATGTTTCTCGCATGTCTTCTTGTACATGACCTTCCCGTCTTCCTCGTACACAAGCGCGTCGATGACATGAACCTCACCATCTGTGAGAAGACATTCAGGGCATATCGACTGGGTTGTATAGGGTAACTCATGTGGCTCATATTTCTCCACATGGTAGCGGGAGATGTCCTTTCCCCCTGTTGTATGTGTCACAGGGGTTGCCGGGACGGGCTCAATCTTGATCTCCATCTTCAAACACTCCGAAACCGTAATCTAGTACCACCACTGAGTGTAGTGGCATTCAATCAGCGAGGCGACCTGATATAATATAACCTTTGCCCGATGATTCAGAGTATGAACAGTGTCGTGTCACTCGTCCATGAGAAGGACAAGACCCTTCTCAAAGCCACCTCGATGTCGTTTCTTCTCAAGTCGAATCCGCTCCACATCCTCAAACGATACCCCGCGACGTGAAAGAATCTCGTGAACCACTTCAAGAACGTCTGCAATCTCCTCAATGGAACCCGAAGACAGATACTCGCTGGACTCCTCAACGAGCTTCTCTCTGAGTAGCAGGTCCATCTCTTTCTCCGTGGCCGAGCGTAGAGTTGGGGATTCACCGTTCTCTCGGATTATGTCCGGAATACGATCCCGGACAAGTTTCTCTCGCCTCACGGCCCACACCAGTCGCCGTTCAGTGAAGAACATGGGCGACCTCAATCTGAGGACGCGCAGCTTCGATGAACTGATTGACTGCAGTGCGAAGATCGTCTGGCAAGACATCAGTCCACGGTTCGGGCGCGCCTCGAGTGAGACCGTACTTCATACTCCCAAATGGGAGGTATCTGACATTCATGTCTTTATCAATGGACACAGTGCCAATCCATTGGCCTTCCTTAATGACCTCGTATAACGGCCAATACGGCAGCAGATCATCAGGAACAACCGCACTCCAATAGAAACTCATGCCATTGAATTGCCCGGGCTGACCGAGGCCGACTGTGTACGTATCCATCGTGGCCTTTGCAGACACCAGTTCGTATAGTATTCCAATCCGACAGTTCAGACACTGGTTGAACTCAAGACCGTCCCCGTTGGGTGCCACATAAGAGATTCCGTTCTTCTCCACATTGTCATCATTGCATAGCGGACAGAGGTTCATTCCCCATCTCACTTCAATGTGATCCTTGAGCGCGGACTCAAGAAGGCGGGTCTTGGCCTCATCGAACGCCGCACGAACAGAATCTGGCCCCTCTGTATCAAGTCGCGAACGAATCACACGCCACACTTGCAACAGGTCCTGCCACAGGACCTGAAGAACGACATCGAACAGCTTGCCAAGGGGTTTCTCTTCGAGCGCACTCACCATCCATTCACCACACACGTATGATTAGGCAGGAAAAAGTCGAGGTGACAATTAAGTGTTGACCGAACACATCCTGCGGTGGCCAAATAGAACTAGCCTAAGCCTTTTAAGAGGGTGTATCGCTCGCAGAATCGAGCCCATAGGTGAGATAGGATGGATTGCCAAATTCACCAGTAGGTATT
>QMYR01000112.1 GCA_003662765.1 Candidatus Thorarchaeota archaeon | reverse complement strand
TGATCTGGAGGCTCCGGAGCCTTCCCAGGCGTATCGCCAGTGATGTCATTGAGGATATGGATCACCATGTCCACAACCCGGTGAATCTTTCTCATGGTTCGCCACAGCATATCATCGCTGAAGGCGTCGTCATAGATTCTGTCGGAAACAACGAACCCCGGGCCTGGGGGTTTCGGCCCTGGTTGACCCGGCCGAGGCTGAATGAACCCCATACTCACGTCTTGGGTGAAGGCGAAGCGCATGGCCTTGATCTGAAAGTCCCTCATCTTCTCAGCAGTGAGCTTCTTGAGATGTTGAGGTGAGATCATCACCTGCGACTCGATTTGGATGAACCGCTGGTCGTTTGGACGAACGACAGTGAAGAAGAAGCGCATGAACTTGACCTTGAAGAGGAACTCGGCCCGTGGGTTTGAGATGCTCTCGACCTTGATCCCCTCACGAGAGAACCAGTCCCTCACAGCCTCTTTGATGCGCTCTGAATCATTCTCACTCATCTATTCCGTCTCCGCTTCAATCGGACTGCCCTTCTCACTTAACGCTTGTGCCTTGGTCGTCATAGTGGCGCACTCTCTCATAGGCCTCAGGAACCCGGTCCTCGTAACACGTGATCTGAGCTCTCACTGATTCGACCGTGTTCGTGTCGCCAGTGTCACGGATGACGCGCTCCTCCGAGTTCATTCTGGTCGCCCTTACCCCCCATGGATCAACGAACTGGCTATGACCAAAGTACGTCTTCCCATCGAACGAGCGCCCCACACGATTGGCAGCGGCGACGTATAGCTGATTCTCGATGGCTCTGCCAAGAAGGAGCGTGTCCCAGTGATGGCTTCTAGGGTCGGGGAACGCGCCGGGAACTATGACCAGCTGGGCTCCCTCAAGGGCCAGCCTCCTCGTGAGCTCGGGGAACCTTATGTCATAGCAGATCTCCAACCCCACCTTCATACCTCTAACGGTGGCAAGCACGAGCGCGTCGCCGCCGTCGAACACATCTCTCTCCTGCTGGAACGGATGGACCTTACGGTACTTGGCGATGGTCTTTCCCTGTGGTGACGCCATCATCAGCGTGTTGAAGTACTTCTCGCCATGTCCCTCAATGTCCGTCGTCACAATATACGCTCCGGTTTCAGCAGCAAGATCGTGGAGGAAGTCTTCTGTTTCCCCATTGACGCCCGGCCCAACTGTGGCGTAGTCTGTGTGACGAAACCCGATAGCGAACAACTCGGGCAGCACAACGAATTCGCGCTCGGTCCGTGGCTTATGATTCTGCAGCAGCCATCTGGCCCGTTCGAAGTTCGGCTTGCGGTTGCCCTCTACACAGGGCATCTGTACAAGACACACGCTGAACTCCATCTATGCTCACCTGTCCTCTCAGAGAAGGTCTGGGCACGGCCTCTCTGTTAAGGATGGTGCTTCTGTTCTCGGGTCTATGACTCCCTCATCGCGTGGCGATGTGTTGCTCTGCCGAAACCCCGCACGAAGAGCCGATGGCGAAGAGTCTGTCTAACGGGCGGGCGAAAAAGACTGAGCCCAGCGCAAAAGGGCAAAAGTAAGGCCCAGTAAAGTGAGAGTGAATGCTGATGAAGTTGAAACGTGAGGAGATCATCAACGCACTGGTCGAGATAATGCGGACTGAGGAGCACGTGGTTGCGGCATACCTGTTTGGGTCCGTGGCCACGGGCCGAACAACCCCTATGAGCGATCTCGATGTGGCAGTCCTCCTCGATGACTCGTCGCCAGAGCTATGTCTGGCCTTGATGAAGAGCCTGACGGTCCGTATCTCTGAAACCATAGGTCTGATGCGGGTAGACGTAATTTGTCTGAATCTTGCAGATGTGGCAGTCAGGAATAGTGTTGTGAGGCATGGAATTTTGTTCCTCGATAGAGATCCTGTTGCGCGGACTCAGTTCGAGCGTTTGACTTGGGATGAGTATGACGAGATGCAGCGTCTGTGGGGCGAGTACGACCGCTACATGGCTCAGAGGTTTCTGGAGCGGCAAGAGCATGGTCAGTCGTGATGTGGTTAACTCTAGGATATCACTCATCGAACAGGCTTTAATTGTCCTGGAGTCTGTGCGTGAGGATGGACTAGACAACTACCTCTCCTCGTTCGAAACTCGCCTAATGGCCGAACGCGCACTTCATATCGCCATCGAGGCGTGCATCGATATGGCAAGCCATGTCGTGTCCGTTCTTGCACTGGGACGACCGGCCAGCTACGTTGACGTATTCAAGATATTGCGAGATCGCGGCTTGATTGACACTGACTTGGCCGAGCAGATGATGAGGATGGTTCGTTTTCGTCACAGGTTGGTACACATGTATTCGACAATTGACAACACGCTCGTGTTCCGTTTCATCTCAGAGGACCTCAAGGACATTCGCCGATTCGTCAGAGCAATGGTACAGATTGTCAGCTCAACATAGCGGCGTCATTGAACTGCGCCGCAGGCGCCAGAGAGTGATGGTAGCGTCGTATTGTGCGTTGGAAAAGAGAATTGCTTCCTATAATGTGGGGTCGCATACCACAAGAAGTTGCTCAGAATGCAGATTCGACGAACGCTGTTCTGTGATTGTCCGGTGTTGAGACTGAACACCGAGTCAATCAACACTTGTTCCCTCATTGGTCGAATATCCGCTGCATCACAATGCTTAATATCCCACCTGAGCTGTTGCGGCTTCGTAATGACCGCAGGAAGTGTTACTCGTGGTCAACCAGGTCAATACTGAACCAAAGAGCCGGGCAGACATGCCCAAGACGCCTTATTCTGCTCCTGTCATCGGGTCCACTGGCAAGACCGGTAGCTGGCGGACCTTCAATCCCGTGATTGACTATGATACCTGTAACCGGTGCAGGACCTGCTGGCTATACTGTCCGGAGGCCTCCATAGACCTCGATGAAGACGGTACACCGCACATAGACTACGACTACTGCAAGGGATGCGGCATCTGTGCGCAGGTCTGTCCGAAGAAGTGCATCGAGATGGTGCGAGCCGGACAAGAGGAGGCGACCTAATGAAGACACTGCTAATGAGTGCAAACTACGCTGCTGCAAGAGCCATTGTGTCTGCGAGAGTTGAGGTTGTTGCCGCCTATCCGATTACACCGGCAACCACGGTGCCCGAGCAGATCGCCCTTCTCGACGAGGAGGGAATCTACAAGGGTGAGTTCATACGCGTGGAGTCCGAGCACTCTGCGATGTTCGCATGCATAGGAGCGAGCTCAACTGGTGCTCGCGCTTTCACGGCAACGTCCTCTAACGGCCTCCTGCTCATGGATGAGGCATTGCATTGGGCCGCTGCTGCGAGGCTACCGATAGTCCTTGCGAACATCAACCGGTCTGTGTCGCCCCCTTGGAACATCCATGTCACGCACGATGACAGCATGAGCAAACGTGACACTGGCTGGATACAATTCTATGTGGCCAGCGTGGACGAGTTCTATCATACAATCATTCAGGCGTTCAAGGTCGCAGAGGACGAGCGTGTGCTGATGCCGGTCATGGTCAGCGCGGACGGCTTCGTTCTCAGTCACACAGTTTCTACGTTTGACTATCTCGAGCCGGAAGAGGTCGATGAGTTCCTACCGCCCTACAAGCCTCCGCACTGGGTGATGAATCCTGACAATCCCGTTTCTCACGGAAACATAGTGTTTCCTGAGTACTATCAGGAGTTTCGATATCAGATGCACGAGGCCAGCAAGAACGCCCTGAAGGTCTACGAAGAGGTCGAGCGGGACTACAAGAGGCTATTCGGCAAGTACTTTGGCGGACCCATTGACCAGTACCGATGTGATGATGCTGAGGTGGTGTTTACGTCACAGGGTACCGTTGGCGCAGAGGCAATCGATGCAATCGACGAGCTGCGCGACGAGGGCTACAAGGTTGGCGCGGCGCGTGTTCGAATGTACAGGCCGTTCCCTGTGGAGCCCATGCGGGCGCTGGCAAGCAAGGTGAAGGCCTTTGCAAGTTTTGACCGTGGCGTGTCATATGGTTTCGGCGGACACGTAGCAAATGACATCCGGGCTGCGCTGTACCACTCGCCTTACCGTCCGATTGTGAAGAGCTACATTGGTGGTCTTGGTGGCCGCGACGTCACGGTGGATGACATCAAGGAGATCATTTTGGACACAGTGAAGGCCGTCGAGAGCGGCGAGATGGGTCCCGAAGAAACCTGGCATGACCTGCTGGAGTGATGAGAGATGGTTGCAATACGTGAAATGCCCCTCAAGGAATTCGTATTGAAGGGAAATGCTGCCTGTGCGGGCTGCATGGACACATTGGCTCTCAGACACGCTCTGAAAGCGCTTGAGGGCAAGGTGATTCAGGTGGTCCCTGCATGTTGCACGAGCGTGATTCAGTCGCTCTGGCCCAAGTCAGGTCTGGGTGTGCCAATCCTTAACACAGCATTCATGGCCGCGGCCGCCACTGCGTCTGGAGTGAGGGCTGCTCTCAAGGCCAAGGGCCGTGAAGACGTACAAGTGATGGTCTGGGCTGGTGACGGCGGGACCTTCGACATTGGCATTCAGGCTCTAAGTGGCGCTTTCGAGAGGCGCACAGACTTTCTCTATGTCTGCTACAACAACCAAGTCTACAGCAATACGGGTACACAGCGCTCAGGTGCAACGCCCCTCTATGCTCAGACGACTACCACATGGTACGGTAAGACAGAGCCGGAAAAGATGCTCGACTTGGTCGTGGCAGCCCATGAGCCTGCCTATCAGGCAACCGCAAATGCTGCATATCCTCGTGACCTGTACGAGAAGTTCAAGCGGGCGAGCGAGATTCACGGGCCGAAGTTCATCCATGTGCTGATTCCTTGTCCACAGGCGTGGAACTACCCCGTGGAGTTGGGTGTTGAGATTGGCAAGCTAGCAGTCGAAACAGGGTACTGGATTCTCTGGGAGCGCATCGGCGACAAGTTCAAACTGAGCCCCCAAAGCAAGAGGTTCCAGGACCCCGCGAAGCGCAAGCCAATAGAGGAGTTCCTCAAGCTGCAGGGCAGGTTCTCTCGCCTCTTCAAGCCCAAGAAGGACGAGAAGAAGATTGCTGAGCTCCAAGCTTACGTGCAACACCGCTGGGACGTGCTTATGCGCACGTTCACGTAGGACACTGACAGAAGAGGACGGAGGTACTACCTCCGCTCCCCCTCCCCTTGTTTTGATTGCCGTATTTGGTCGAAACAACGAACCATATATGTGAGAACCGTCTAGCCGTTGTCCCATCTTGGTAGTAGCTTGTGATGCACCATGCCTCTCATTGACTTGGAGACCGTGATAGAGATCAAGGACCCACTCAGAGGATACATATGCCTGACAGCTCTTGAGTCGTCAATACTCGATTTGCGCGTGAGCCAGCGTCTGAGGAATATCCGTTGGCCATCCGGTGTCTACAAGGTCTATCCTGGGGCTGATACTTCCCTCATGGGCCATATGCTTGGATTCGTCGAGATGACGCACTCGATGTTCAATCATCTCCGAGTCGATGCTGAAACTGTCGAACGCGCGCGGCTCACGGCGATGCTGTTGGCGGTTTCACGAGGGGCATGGGGTAATGTCATGGAGGAGTATCTACACAACGGCGGGGCTGACAGATTCGATATTGCCGAGCTTGTCATTAGGTGGTCGGCAGTAGCTGATATCATCAGCGACAGTACGTTCTCCGTCGATGAGGTGGTGTCATTTGTGCGTCGGGGTATTCCGACAAAGACGATTCGCATTAACCTCTCTGAAGTCCCCGTGAACCCTGAGTTAATGGACAGTCTGGAGCGTGATGCCTATTTCGCAGGGGTGGACTATGCCAACATTGAGTACAACAAGCTGTACGGCTCTCTGGCCATTGCAAAGAACATGCTTGTGATCTCTCGCAGCGCAAGGTATACTCTTGAGTCCTATCTGTCGGCCGGAGCCAATATGTTCGAGGCGGTGTACTATCACAAGACAGTGCGTGCTGCAGAACTGATGCTACTGCGTGTCCTTCAACTTGCTGGCAGTGAGCTGTTCCCATTTCCAACGAAAGACCCCACTCCCTATCTTGTCTGCGATGATTTCACCTTCCACCACAGACTATTGAACGTTGACAAGGGCGCATCCGAGGAACTGAGGCTCGCAGGGAAGATTTTCGACGCTTTTAGGAGGCGAGATTTGATCAAGGTCGCCAGTGTTCGAACACTGTCCGATACCAGATTCCTCTCAAGACTCAGTGATCCAGTCGGTCGCGCCGAGGTGGAGCGAGAAATCGCCGAAGACACCGGCATTGACCCAGTGCGAGTGTACGTGGACTTCCCCGACCGACCGTCGGTGACTTTCTACCCCGGCAGGTATCCACTGGACCAGCTTGCTATGTTTGAGCGGGGTTCGAGGGGATATGAGTTCTGGCGCGTGGAAGATGTCAGCAGGATCGCCCAGAGCCTCTCCAGTCCAATGAGAACGATTCGCGTGTATACGACACGCGGTTATAGGGCGCGCGTAAAAAAGGTCGCCGACACTCTACTGGAGAGTTTTGACGTTTCTGGTTCGTGAGGTCCGAGAAATGGCAGGGATCCGTTGAACTTGGCAAGGAGCTCCGCAGAACAATGATGATAAGCAGACGTGACGATTGCTATTACGGTTGCGTCGGAACAAGTGGGGTGACCATTCGATGTTTACATGCACCAAATGTGGCGAACCGCTCTATGTCACAGATGCGGAGTTGAAGGACAAGATTCTCCGACTGGATGTGCAGTGTCTTCAGGGTCACAAGAGCGTACGCCGACTTGTCGAGCGTCAGGCTGACGAGATTGCGGAAGAGATCTTTGCGAGGATGTTCGTGTGCCTCGATTGCGGTTCCCTGATGGCGCACCTGTATACTGAAACGCACCGTGGAGAAGCGGAAGAAACCGTGCTCTGTCCAATCCACGGCCCGCAGCGCCGCAGCTTTCCGGTGAAGTATATCCCTGCAGTGAACGAGGTGATATCCGAGATGGAGCCGGATCGTGCGGTGGCTGACTCGTTCGTCTGTCCGGAGTGCGGCAAGGTGTTCGCAGTACGTGAGATTGACGAGAGGCCTGACTACTATGAGATGAAGGTTCGATGTCCCAACGGTCATAGATACACTCGCTACGTGGCCAAGAACGCAAGTGCAGACCTTCTAAGCAAGATACTGCAAAGGGTGCTCAATTGCGAACGTTGCACACTGCCGGGTCATCTTGAGCGGATTGAGCATCGTGGGTCCAAGATACGAGTCCATGTCGCATGTCCCGTCCATGGTGTGTCCCGCAAAGATCTTCCCGCGACTCTTGAGGAGAGCCTCAGGAGCGCTGTGGAGTCGATTCCTGACGATGCTGCTCTTCGAGCCATGTTGACCTCTCTTGAGTGCCCTCAGCCGATGGCGATTCAACGCATCGAACGCGACGAGAAGGGCTACAGATTCAAGATGCTCTGCCCCGCTACAGGTCGCTCGACACAGAGCTCGCTTCCCGTCAAGTGGACGGATTCTGCACGCGCCTTGGTCACCCGGTCTGTTCTAACATGCGATGAGTGTGGCCTTCTCACTCACTTGACCGACAAGCGTGAACGCAGGGGTCGTGTACAGTTCAAGGTCGTGTGTCCAATCCATGGTCTCATGCAACGTGAGGCGCCCAGTGATGTCTTTGAGATAGTCACGGAAGAGGCTGAGAAGATCGACTACTTCCCCGCCATCGCGAAGACGCTGAGTTGCACTAAGTGCGGCCAGCCCCTGATAGTGCGTGACATCGACGAGCATCGCGGGATGATAGAGCTGAAGTCCGAGTGCAGGAATGGCCACAAGAACAAGCGTTTCTTCGTATCAGCGATGAACGAGGAGACTTACCGCCAGATTTTCAAGATTGTCTATCAATGCCCTGAGTGCCATGGCCCCCTCGATCTCGTTGACATCAAACCTGCTGGTCGAGAGTCGCGTGTGACGCTTCTCTGTCCGCTGCATGGCAAGGTGGTGCTTGAGGTCCCGCCAAAGCACGCTGAGATAATGCGCCGTACCTACGAGGACTTGGTCGAGGAGCGGAAGGTGCCTCCTATCGAGGCGACAGAGCCTGCCCGGCCGGTTGAGATTGAGCCGTCCATTGAGGAGCC
>QMYR01000111.1 GCA_003662765.1 Candidatus Thorarchaeota archaeon | reverse complement strand
CCCAGCCAAGCGTAGAAGATGACCAGTAGAGCCAACCCAAAGATGAACTCTGGGAGAGAAACCCCAATGCTTGTACCCACACGCGCTGCCTGATCGAACAGCCGGTTGTGGTGTGTAGCAGAGTATGTACCGAGAAGGATTCCCCCGACGAAGACTATCACCGCTCCAAGAGACATCAGTTCAACAGTAGCCGGAAAATAGCGCGCAATCGCCTCTGCAACGGGCATCCTCGCTGACGGTGACCAGCCCAAGTTTCCATGAACAATCCTGCCCAGCCACTCGTAGTACTGCACGTAGAAGGGCTTGTCAAGACCATAGCGTGCAATAAGCTCCTCAAAGGGGATTGATGAGCCGACTGCATCAGCATTCGGTATGAAAACAGCCAACCGCTCGTAAGGATTGAGAAACATCACCAAAGAGAAAATCAACGCTGATAAAACAAATAATATGACAGGCAGCAATAGTAGTCGTTTCAATACATAGTACGCCATATTCCCTCGTTTAGCGCCTTTGGCTCAGGCGGGACATTTCTCCCGCCTGAGCCATTGTCCTAGGATTCGCTTCTTACTGCGAACCCACCACTAGTACCCCTTAGAGAGGGTATAGTAATCAAGATTGAACGGGAACGGGCCGGTGTAGTACCCTTGGACCCAATCCCGCATCGCCACATGCTCAACCGCCTGGAAGTGCCAGATGGCAAGGGCATTGTCATAATCCAGCTTCTGCAACTTGTACGATATTTCTTTACGCCTCTGTGGGTCGTAGTTGCTACCGAGTTCATCGATCAGCGGATCGAACTCTGTCTTGGCTTGCTCCAGGTACCCGTTCCACTCAGCGTATCCACCAGAGGAGTGCATGTGCTCAAATAGAGGCATGTACGGATCGAATACATCCGGTAGCATACCAAACAGGCTCAGCGGAAGCTGAATGTTCGATATCGCTCCAACATACGCCGCCCACGGCAGCGATGAAAGCTCAATGTGAAACTTTGGGTTGAGCGACTCAATGTCTGCCTTGAGAATCTCAAGCGCTCTCTGACGGTGCGTCGACCCACTGGAGTAGGCAACCGTAAACTTGAATCCCTTCTCCCACAGTTCTCCGTTCCATGCCTTCTGGAAGTACTCCTTAGCCTTGTCAAGGTCGAGGTAGTACTGAGGATTGTCAGGATTTGCCGTTGGGAAACCAATCAGCACTGGTCCGTATGGCTTGAGAGCTGCTCCTAGGAACACATCGTTGATAAATGCATCCCAGTCAAAGCTATACTCGAATGCCTTGCGCACGTTTATGTCGGAGAAGAAATCGTTGGGAATACCGTTTTCGCCCAATTTTCCATCTCCGATGTAGCTGCTGCCGTCCGCAATCTTCTGCACAAAGTTTATTTTCATGAGCCATGTGGATGGGAGATTCTTCAGTACCTTGACACCGGGAGCACCCTCAACCTGTCCAAGTTCAGATACGCTGACGGTAGTAAAGTCTACATCACCCTTCTTGAGGAGGAGAATAGCCGTCTGTCCATCCGGAACTATCTTGCGGATCACTTGCTTCATCTCCGGTGCGCCAGCCCAATACTCAGCAAATCCATCAAGCACTACACGCGTAGATGGTTCCCAAGAGACAAACTTGAACGGCCCAGATCCCATCATCTTGTCGAACAATGGATCCTTCTCCATCGTCTGATTCATGTAGTTCTGGCCAGTGTCCTTCGTCCCAGGCCACGCTCCTTGCGCAACGCACCACGCTTTGCTCAGAATTCCACAGGCACTCCCTCCATCAGACATGAGCCCAAGGAAGGGGACGAACGGCTTTGGCAGCTTAAAGGTCACACTGTGACCATCAGTAGTCACTGCCTGATCCAGAACATCATAAGCGGCGTCATATCCCACCTTGTCCACAAGATCACTGAACGAATTCGCTCCGAGCAGTGTGGTGGCAAGGATGTTATAGTTCGTCGCTTGGCCGCCAACAAGTAGACCTCGCTTGAACGTATAGACAACATCCTCCGGTTTTAGGGTCGAACCATCATGAAACTTAACTCCTTCCCGTATGGGGAACGAGATGTACGTGGTGCCGTCAGGCGCTTCAGTGATAAGTCCGTTCTCCAAAGCGGGAACTGTAATGGCAATGCTAGGGATCAACTTTCCAAGGTCGCCATGTGGATGATCAAGAAGCGAGTCGTATACATTATTTGAAATCTCCGTTGTCGCGGTACTGAGCATAAACTGCGGATCCAGCGTCTCTATGGTGTTAGTAGTCGCCTCAATGAACGTATCCGGGTTATTGACAGTCTGCCCGATTGTCAGAACACCTACTAGTCCAAGCAGGAGTCCCACCAGAACCAGAACTCTTCCCTTTTTCATGAATTCCCTCCTAATTCCTTCGTTTCATAGTATACTTGTGCACACCGACAGTCAGACTGCGCAGTGATTTACAACGCCTGTCTTCTCGTTATCACCTCCCTGGCGAGAGCGTTGATCATTGGAGAGGCACGTACTCCGCCGCTTGTGTTTCTAGTAGTCTTATGAAACCATCCTTGCTAAGCGTCTTCTTGCTCGGTTCATCAGCGTAGAAGCGCAGTTCGAATCGGTTCGCCAATGCATTGCTTATCTGATCAATCTTCTCGGCTATCTTCTCTGAGGGAATGTTCCCGTACAGTTTATCTCCCACTGTGGATGCCCATTGCCCCCCAATAGAAAAGGACAGGAGTGGTCCATAGTCCTCGGTGGGTGGATCCACTTCACGGAAGTTCACGATACCATCATCAAACAAGAAGCTCCCATCTTGAGAGAGTACAAAGTGATGGTTCACTCCTTCCTTAACCCCACCACGGTCGAAATTTACGACAACATGGGGGATCTCAGCCATTTCCAGTACCCCGGCGATCATGTGTGCCTGGCTAACGCAGTGCCCTGTGCGAGAGCGGAAGGCATCATCGATCGTGTGCTCCATCAGACCACACGGCCACAGGTGTCCCCACGATTCCAACCGCCACGCCTTTTTCCAACCGTGCGCTTCAGCTTCGCGTACCACGCCCGTGTTCAGCAGGTACTCGCGGCTCAAGCAACGCAGGCGTTCCTCGATCGTTCCATCCCCCATCACGCCAATGAGGTAGGCAGTCGCTGGACTGACCGAGTTTGCTAGCCTATCAAACTCACGTATCAATCCAAGTCGTCGCGAGATGTCGATATCAAGGTCTTCCTCGGGCACAAATCCCTTCCAAAGCCGTGCGTAGGGATGAAATCTCCAGCCACCAGCGCGAACAGAGGCCAACGCTGCCATGCGAAACTTAGCGTCGTCATCAAGAGCACTAACATCTTTCAATACATCGATCAGCGCGAGATCCCACTCATCCGCCGCCGGCTCAGTCTCTCTCTTGACGAAGCGATTCACAACTTCTCTCAGTGGCCCGTTCTGCGCACGATCATCACGCGCCATCATCGGATACCACACACTCGCTTCGTTGAAGATGAGAACTGGATTTCCGCTCATCGAAGAGACAGAACTTCCACTGCGGACCGAAATCAGATTACCGCCGTTAACAAGGTAGGCCTCTTCGTCGTCACACAGTATGAGGAAGAGGTGATCTACATCCACGCCTGTTGCTTTCGCCTGAAAGTAGATCATTTCAGCGAGTTCCAACGATGTGACGACTTTCCCTTCAGTCTTCAGAGTGAGCGCAAGCGGCCCCAGCCGATAATCGATAAGAGGAAGGTACGGCTCGGGATAGATTCGCCTGGCTTGCGTTGGGCGGTACTTATCAAGTTTCAAATCACCGAATAGCAGGGGCTTACCATCGGGGATTCCCTTATAATCTTCGCCCTTTTCGAAGAACTCGTGGCCACTGTGCATATGACACCAACCAAGGGCAGTTGGCTCATCGTATGATTCCCTGAATCCGTTGATCTTTTGCGCACCCTCATAAAACGCATTGTCTCCTACAAGATACACATCAGGGTGTTTCACGGCAAGGGTGCGGCTGGCGTAGAGCGCATACTTTGCGTAGGGATCATCCTGCGCGCGCTTTGCCAAGTTCTCCCAGGCCTTCTTGTGTCTAGTAAAGTGTGCGTCCATCATTGTTCTCTCCTACCGTTTGATATTTGAATGCAACTTGCTTCCTATGGCACATAGTTGATGCTGTCCGCTTCGTATGTGCGTTATAGCATCTTCAATAGAGGTAATAATGAGAGCCTTAGTCGGGCAAGCATTGACACAGGCTGGATCTTCCCCACGCGCCAACCTTGACTGACACAGATCGCAGGACTGCGTAGCAAGCGGTATTGCCTCCATCCTGGTCTCCCCATCCTCTCCATGCACTGGGCCCAACATGTTTACATGAATACGCTTTTCTCCGTGTTCCTGTTTACAAGCGACCCCACAGGTAAAACATCCGACACAGCGGTCCCAATCGACAAGCAACGCTTGCCTCTCGCTACCCATCGCTTCTGTGCCTTCCGCCTCAGGACTCACTCTCACTGGAAAGCGGCGGTTGCTCGTTGATCCGGAGATCGGATCTGGATCGACATGGGGGGTGATGTCGTTAGAGGATCTCCATTCCTTTCCTGCGTAGGGCTGTCCGTAGCCATAGCTGAGCATGACCACATTTTCCTCCACCCCCTCACTGAAGCGAGCTAGCGCTACGAGTTCTCCCCAAGCAGAAGTCACACGCACCCTATCCCCATCAGAAATTCCAAGTTTCTTTGCCTGCAGCGGATGGATCTCCAGGAACTGATCGGGCTCGATTTCATCGATCCACGGAAGGGTACGAAACTCTGTGTGAGTGTGAATCCCCAGCTTGAAGCCTGTCCCGCACAAGAGCGGATATTCTTTGCTCACCTGCAGCGATGGGGCGATCGGTTCGATATTCGGAAGGGGATCGTAGCCAAACTCCTCGAAGCGAGACGAGTACAACTCCACCTTCTTCGATCGGGTAGGGAAACCAGTCTGGCCATGCGTCCGATACAGCTCTTCAGGCCCATAATCTCGCCTGTACCCTTCCGGATGTTCTCGTAGGTAATCGACCGTGATCTTAAGTGGCTCAAGTTCCCAATTAAACGCCTCTTCCACGCTACACCAAGGGAAGGCATCGCTCATTCCAAGCCTGCGCGCGAGAGCAAATATCAGATCCAAATCGGAGCGACTCTCACCAACCGGTGGAACGATTTGTTGCTGCATGCAGACGAGGTTCATCCGCGTGCTGGGGCGATAGCGATAGTAGAGGAGGAGGTCGCGTTCTAGGAAGCCCGCCGCGGGAAGGACAAGATCAGCGATTTCGGCCGTGGCCGTCATATACAGATCGTGGACTGCAATAAAGTCGACCTTATTAAGGAGACCCCGCGTGCGCGCCGTGTTAGAATTAGCGGAGAGAAGAGATCCTCCCTGAACAAAAAGCGTGTGTACCGGATACGGTTTCCCTGTCTTCAGAGCAGCGAACAGCTCCTCGTCATGCAGGGAATACCCCTGCCGGAAGTAGAGCGGATGTGTAGAGATGGAGCGCTCTTCCCAGTCACTTGTTATAGCACTGCGTGCCTGCACATCGACAAAGGGCAGGGCGGGCATCAATTGCCCCCCGCCTTCGATATTGAGGCTCCCCGTGAGGGCGTGGATGAGGCTGATCGCACGGACGGTCTGAGACACGTTCGCTTGTTGATCGAGTCCATTACCTTCCTTTAGGACCGCGGGGGCGTTCTCAGCGAACATCCTCGCCGCTCTTGTGAATCTTTCAACGGGGACACCGGTCAGGTGTGCCACCTCATCAAGGTCTATGGTCGCCAAGTGCTCGCGCAGCTGTTCGAATCCAATCGTCCAATCGCGCACGAATTTCTCATCGTATAAGTGTTCATCCACGATTACCTTATTTATCCCCATAGCGAGAGCGAGGTCGGTTCCAGGTAGCGGCTGCAGCCACAGATCCGCCTTTGCGGCCGTCTTGGTGAAACGCGGGTCGACAACGATCAGCTTCGTACCCCGCGCTCTGGCGTCCATAATCCGGCGGGCATAGTTAGTGAGCGATGTATTGACCGGGTTGAACCCCCACAGGAAGATACACTTTGCGTGGTCAAAATCGGCTTCTGGAACCGCCCCGTATGTAGCAACATGAGCTATCGCCCGCGGGGTGAAACAGAGGTGTGCATGGGTGAGAACGTTTGGGGAGCCAAACGTATTCATGAACCGGGTTACGTAGTTCATAGTCGTCACCCAGCCGGGAGCATGACCACGGTGATAGAAAAGTGCCTCGGAGCCATACTGCTCTTTTGTTTCAGCGAACTTCTCAGCTAGCAGATCGAGCGCATCGTCCCAAGACAGCTTCTTCCATTCACCACTTCCACGAGGGCCGATGCGGTGCAGCGGGTACTGCAAACGGCTTTTGTCGGTCACCAACTGCTGAGAAGCAATCCCTTTGGGACAGATCGTTCCGTGGTTAACCGGATGCTCTTTCATTCCTTCGATGCGGACAATGCGGCCTTTATCACGCGTAACATCGAGCCCACAGTAAAAGTAGCATCCTTGACAGATCGTCTTTATAGTTTCCACTCAATCCTCCTCAGGCATTCGTGCAGCGGTCGATATAATCCCAATCAGCATCTGGGGATACGAAATCGTCTCTCTCCTGTTGCGTCGTCTCCTTGATACAGAACTCGCAGTAGGGTGATCCATCGGGGATGGCTGTGACGTGCGCGAGTTTGTAGTTTGGGTTGTAGGCCATGTACTTAGCCGGATCTACGTAACAGTAGAGCCTACCTAGCTTATCTTCCCCGTATTCCTTCCATACCTTGGCCATCACACACCCGTAGGCACGAGATCTCTTCTCTCCGCCTACTTCAAGCTCTTCACTTCGTTCCTGCATCCCGAACTCGGGGAGGCTACGGCCCTTCCCCACCCCGTAGTTATCAGGCGTGAGGGGAAGACCATCGGCCTGCACCGCACGCTTGACTTCTTCCCCGATCATTATTCCATATCTCTTGATCGCCTTGAGGACAAGCCGTCTTCCTACTTCCTCTCCAAACTCGTCCATCAGCGTACGGGCAAACGCTAGGTGTAAAAGGCCAAGCCGCCGGCTTACGAGTTCAATTTCACGCGCTGCATCTTCGCGCTTGATCAGGTCCTCAGGCATTGTTGCCTCCATCTGAGAATGGATCTATCTTCATTCCGTCCTTAACTTCAGTCTCGCAGGCAAGCCTCTTTTTTCCATCGATTGTCATCAGGCACGCACCGCATACTCCCCGACGGCAGGATACTTGGTAGGAAACGGAAGGGTCCAAGTGAATGTGCACATATTCCAGGGCATTTAGCACGTTCATTTCTCCATCCATCGGGACAAGATACTCGCGGTAGATCTTGCTCCCCCTTTCGTCCCATGCGGCAATACGAATCTTGATCTCGTTCCTATCCATCTTTTCCCACCTCACCAGCGAGGGCTTCCGCGGCGCGCACGATCGCATCCTCATACGGGATCTTCTTTGGCGGACTAGTATTATCTGAAACGACGTGCTCTGTCCTGAACTCGGGTGAGTCTTTCCCTTTCTGGACCACGATGTGCTTGCGCCATTCTAAGTTATCGACGAATGGACGATCCTCGCGAACGTGCACTCCACGGCTCTCTTCACGGGTGAGGGCCGCGTGGGCAGAAAGTTCGACGCACTGCAGCATGTTGCGAAGCTCCATTGCTTCGATCCATTCCCGGTTGTGATCCCGACGCATGGTCACAAGAGAGAGTCCGTCCAGTGCAGAGGCAATCTCCTTTATCTCGGAAAGCGCCATAGCGAGGCTATGCCCATCGCGAAGAACGCCCACCTGCTCGTAGGAGAGCTCGCACAGGTGTCGGCGCAGTTCAGCGACTCTGGGAGTCTCTCCATTACGAGATACAAATGGCTGCAGGGTCCGCGCCGAAATCTCCTCCACTTTCGCGGGATCGATCGGGAAGAAGTCCAGATCTTTGCTAGCCTTAGCTGCTTCACGTCCAGCGATCTCTCCTTCGACAACCATCTCCGTTGTTGCCGCGGCGACGCGGTTGGCCCCAAACAGCCCGCCACTGCACTCTCCCGCTGCGTACAGCCCAGGGATCGATGTCTCACAACGTTCGTTGATCCGTATTCCGCCCTCGAAGT
>QMYR01000110.1 GCA_003662765.1 Candidatus Thorarchaeota archaeon | reverse complement strand
TGTATTTCTGACACTGCGTTCACTGTCGCGCTTAATCCTGAACATGAATCACTCGTGAAGGCCGCTGAGGAGGCCACTCGTGTTGCGATTGAGATGATGCGCCCAGGTGCCAAACTCAACACAATAGGGGCGCTGATCGAGGACACCATCAAGAGTGCTGGCTTCGAACCTGTGAAGCAACTGACTGGACATCAGCTCGAGGAGTGGACACTCCATGGCGAGAAACAGGTGCCGTGCGTTTCCGGAAAGCCCGAAGTGAAAGTTGAGGCCGGAGAGGTCTATGCGATTGAGACCTTCGCCAGCACGGGCTCTGGCAACGTTTCAGACCTGCCAAACCCGCTTATCTACCAACTTCTACCAATCCGGGTGCCAGTCCGGTTCAGGGGCAGTAAGCAGTTCCTCAGCATTGCTAGGCGCGAGTACAAAGAGTTCCCGTTCGCTGAGCGCTGGCTGGCCAAGAAGATGAAGCGTGCTGCCCTCAAGATGGCTATTCGTGAACTGCGTCAGAACGGGGCACTGATTGCTCACCACATCTTGGCAGAGGAGAAAGGTGAGTTTGTGTCCCAACGCGAGCACACTGTGATCATCACTGAGGATGGTCACGAACAGACTACGTAGGCCACCGCAGCTGGTCCAAAACACCAGCGCTAGGCCTTCCCACAATGATTAAATGCACGTTTTCACGTTTAGATGAGGGTGGGCATTCGAGTGTGACTTTGCCTCGGCAGTTTTAGCAGTGATTTCTGGCGACGTTCACCCGCTCACCATGCAGGGGAGATGTGTGTGGAAGGTTCGCATGGTAATCAGGAGAGGGAGCATGTTCAGGAATCCTCTGGGGTACGCCCGGTTGTCTGCCCGGAGTGTGGTTCGTCCCAGGTCATAGAGGATCTTATGCGGGGGGAGCGTATCTGTGCGGGCTGCGGCCTTGTATTGTCTGATCATCACATAGATACTGGTGCTGAATGGCGTGCCTTCAGCTCCGAGGAGGCTGATGCTCGTAGTCGTGTTGGCGCCCCCATGCGGTACACAGTTCATGACAAGGGTCTCTCAACGGTGATTGACTGGCGCGACAGGGACACCTCAGGTCGAAAGCTCAGTCCCTCTCGCAGGTCCGAGATCTACCGTCTACGGAAGTGGCAGATTCGCTCACGAGTTCATGGCTCCGTCGATCGAAACTTGGCTCAGGCCATGTCGGAGCTTGAGCGATTGGCCTCACAGCTCTCCATTCCGAAGTCCATCAGGGAGCTAGCGGCACTGCTGTATCGAAAATCCATTATCAAGAAACTGGTGCGAGGCCGTTCCATCGAGGCAATGGTTGCAGCAACCCTCTACGCAGCGTGCAGAATCCGTCAGAAACCGCGCCCTCTGGATGAGGTGGCCGATGCGTCTCGTGTTGACAAGAAGAAACTCGGGCAGTGCTATCGGTTGCTGCTCAGAAGTCTCAAGATCAAGATTCCTCTCTCAAACCCAATCGACTATATCCCACGTTTTGCATCCGAGCTCTCACTGTCGAGCCCCGTCCAACTGAGAACTGTGGAGATATTGAAGCGGAGCAGGGAAAAGGGTCTCACAATTGGACGCGATCCGCTTGGACTTGCGGCTGCGGCAATCTACGTTGCATCCATACTCCTTGATGAACGACGCACTCAACGCGAGATTGCAGAAGTGGCACGCGTCACAGAGGTCACGGTGAGAAACAGATACAAGGAGATTGTCAGGGTCCTACAGATAGACTCCCTGAATTCATTTGGATGACCTCACGTGGGTGAAGAGTGGTGGGGGCCGGGAGGTGGCTATGAGCCACCAAGTCATCATCTGCGGCCACTTGACGTAAATGACCAGTCGATGTGGATGGTCTCCTCCGGAAAGCCGAGCTTGCTCAGAATGTCCTTGATGACACCACGATGATCTCCCTGAAGCTCGATGTGTCCGTGCTTTGCCGCTCCCCCACATGCGAGCTTGCTCTTGAGCTTCGCGGCCATGTCACTCAGATCAATATTCTTATCAAAACCGGAGATGACCGTTGTGAGTCGACCCCACTTTCTTCTCTCCACAGTCACGGTGATTCTAGCTTCTTCCTGCGCGATGGTCTCGCAGACGCAGAGGTCTCTTGGAAGACCACAGTTTGGACATATACCACCTTCGTCTGACAGGTTTCGCTTTCTCCTGATAGTTTCTTTGTTTCAAACTAGTTTGGTACCAGTCGAGCATATAAGTGCAACTGAATGCTGCATTTCAGAGCGGCTCAGTTTCCGATAGTGGCGACGGGACCAACCATGGTCATCGACATTCTCATCATCGATGCTCTGAGTGCGGGCTCAGGGCGCCGAGTCACCTCGCGTGATGCCATAGGCTGTGGACCGAGGTCCGTTGCAGGTGTTCTTGAGGCCTCTGGTTTCTCTTGCAAAATTCGTCGTGCTGAAGATGTACTGACGGGTAGGTCTGGAATTCGTGGTTTCAGACACCTTGCCATCAGTGCAATGACCATGGATGCACCCTCGGTCAGACGAATCATTCGCGCATGGCGAAGGCATCACCAAGGTGTCGTACTCCTTGGTGGCCCCATCGCAACGGGTGGTAAGCAGACACTTATCTCGTTAAAGCCAACTCTCATGGTCGTCGGTGAGGGCGAACGCACTCTTGATGAACTGATCAGAGCGGGTTTCTTCGAGGATGCAGCTGATCTGCATGCGATTGATGGCATCGGCTTCATGGACCACGACAATCCGGTCTTCACCGCTCCACGCAGAAGACTGACATCTCAGGAGCTAGACTCCTATCGACCCTCAATCACCCGAATCATGGACTATCCTGCATATCAGGCCAGCCGGGTATATGTAGAGGTTCTGAGAGGATGTTCGAATTTCAGAAGGACGACTCTGGAGCTTCCGGATGGTCGCGTGTGTATTGACTGCGGGAACTGTGACTCTCCGTCACTGGCGGATCGGCTGGACTGCCCCGCCGGCATCCCCCCGGGGTGCGGCTTCTGTAGCGTCCCCTCGACATGGGGCCCTCCACGCGAACGGAGCGAGCAGGCAATTGTAGATGAGGTCACAGGGCTTCTCGATCTCGGTGTCCATCGTATTGTGCTTGAGGCCCCCGACTTTCTCGACTACCGACGGGGCCACGTTCCCCAGACCGACCCGTGCTCGCCAGCAGCGAATCTTGAGGCGATTGAGAGTCTGCTGTCGAGACTGGCATCATTGCCCCAGATTGCCGAGGGGAATGCGCATCTGTCGATTGAGAATGTCAAGGCGTGCTTGTTCACCGATGAGGTCGCTGCGCTGATTGCGAAATATGTTCACGGAACATCACCGAACATCGGTTTGGAAACCGGCTCTGGGTCCCACATGCGCAGCATCGGCAAAGGGGGATCACCCGAGGATGTCGTCCGCGCGGTTCGGGCGGCAAGACACCATGGGATGTCGCCCTTCGTGTACCTTATCTATGGCCTTCCCGGTGAGAATGAGCAGACTGCCGAAGAATCGATTCGTCTGATGAAACTCCTGAGCGACGCTGGAGCCGAGAGAATCATCCTGTACGGTTTCCAACCCCTTCCTGGGTCTGCCTTCGCCGCCTTTCCTCCAGCATCGGCGAAGAGTCACTTAGGTCGCCGTCTTAGACGTGCAGCAGAGGACATAAACCGTCAGAAGAAGACACACTATGTGGGACGTGTCATTCGAGGGGTGGCTGCGGAGCCGTCCCTGACACACAAGGGGTACACGATGGTCTATCCTCTTGGTGAAGGGCCAATCATGACCGTTCTTGGCGGCTACAGCCCGGGCACAGTCATGAAGGTGCGAGTCGTCAAACCGTTGAGTGCAGGCCTGTTGCTTGGTGAAGTCCTCCGCGAGGACGATCGAGATTGGGACGTACAGTAAGCAAAGCTTCATATGGCATCCGATTGCTCACACGGACTGGTGGTCCTCAATGACGTACATCTGTCACTTTTGTCATGCTGAGGTAACGAAGGAGGGTCTCAAGGCACTCCCTGGTGTAAAGTGCCCACACTGTGGAGGCAGAATCCTGTACAAGATTAGGCCCCCTGTCGTGAAACGAGTCAAGGGCGTATAGCCTAGTCAATGTCACCGAGGCTGCCCCGGTGGTACTCTTGTTCCGAACTACATTTTGGGACCACAGCGATGTCAGCCCTTGAACACAAGGTATGCCGCGGCGATGATTGATGCGATGAAAAGCAACAGGAAAAGGATTGACATCACTTTCTTTCTCAGGGCGTAGCGCATCTCTCATTCCTCACCAATCAGTATCTTTCCAAGCATTGTAAGTTCCTCTATTCCTCGAATCTCATGATCAAAGAGGGGTACCTCGGTAATGTAGAGATCGTGGTAGAGGTCTCTGATGTCCTTGAGGTTGGCCTGCTGCATTCTCCGTCGGTTTGAGCAAAAACGGCAGTCTGGATTCTCAGGCACAAGCTGGTTGACAATGATGTTAGTGACGGGGATACTCCATGTATTCAGACTTGCGAGAAGTCGTTGGGTTTCAAAGACCGCCATGGCCTCAGGTATCATGACAACGACGAACTGCGTAAGTTGCGGATCGGCAAGGGCGACACGCGCGGCACGAATCTTCTCCTTTGTTTCTTGAAGCATCTCCCAAGATCTGTCTTGTTCCTCGGCCCCTCCGAAGAATGCCTTGAGACCGGACATCATTGCACTGAGCCTCTGACGCAGTGTGAGAAGTTTTCCCAACCAGCTGTCGAGTAGATCTGGCAATTCCAACAGCTTCAGGGTGTGTCCCGTGGGTGCAGTGTCAAAGACGACCCGATCGAAGTTCGTGTCTGCCATGAACTCAAGCATCTTCCCGAAGGCCATCGCCTCGTCCGAGCCTGGCAGAGCCATGCTCTCCGTACCGCCCAAGAACTGAGATGCCATCTCCATGTCCGCACTCCCGCTCTGGCCCAATTGCTCCTGAAATTCCTTCATGCCCTTCTCAGTGTCAATCTCCATTCCCCAGAGATTGTCCATGCCATCGATGTCAACAATCTCTCCGCCCGAGAGGTTCTGGTCGAAGCTGTCGCTCAGGCTATGGGCCGGGTCCGTTGACACCACAAGTGTCCTGAGACCCCTCTGCGCTGACAGTACTGCCATGGCTCCGGCGCAGCTTGTCTTTCCGACGCCTCCCTTGCCTCCAGAGAGGATGAACTTGATATCGTCGTTGAATATGATGTCACGTAGCGTCATCTCGTGCACAGGGGCACTCGCGGTATGTGACGTATTAAGTTTCGTGTACAAGCTCGCACTCGACCGTAACAGTGGCGACTCTATATATACACCCCTCGGCAAATGATGGTGTAACGCATTGTTGTGTCACGCAACTGCACCTTGGAATCTTGGTGAACAGAATGGGCGTCAACGTAGCCGCTTTTGATGCGAAGAGTTTTCGGAGGGGCATCCCTGGCAGTTCAGTTTCTCATGAATTCTACACGCCTCTCGGAACAGGTATCGAAGTCGCTGATGTCGACGAATTCGAACAAGCGTATGCGGTAGCCTATTCAGAGCTATCGGAGTCCTTCGGGATTGATCTTCGACGTCCGTGCTGTGACTCAATTACCCTGAAACGCCAACTCGGGATGAAGCGTGTCATTCCCTTCGCCGATCAACTAGTTTCCCCACTGTCTCCCCACATAAGCCGGCTCTTTATTTCCTATGTTATACTGCCTCCCTCAAGAATCCCTACTGTGAATGTGGGAGGTCATCACAGCACAGTCAGGACAATAGAAACTCCACACTTTCTACGTCGTCTCGAGCCTGCCTTTTCGTATCTGACCGCCTGGGCTTTTGTGGAAAGCCTCAAACGAATGGGCTCCACTCAACTTCCTCTCATCTGGCTGGATGGCTTCTCATGAAACAAGCGCTTGGAGGAATCTTGTATCATCCGTTAGACTTACTGTCTTTTCGCGAGGTGATGAATGCAATCCGCTAGTTGCCACGGCAGACTTGGCAGCCTTTCTTACGGACGCAAAACTGTACACACAAGAGGATGTCACACGGCGTCGACTTACTCCCAAGAATGTGAACTACGTCTGGGAAGGCTATGACTTCGAAACTCAAGTGCGCTACCTAGATGAGTACCGTTTGAGCAGGTACAAGTGGAACAGCGAACGCCTGATAGACTTGGAATCGTTTCTTGCACGCCCCATTGTATTTCTCATAGTTGACAATCTGAATTCTATTTCTCCAGTGCTGCAAGAGAGTGCTGAACCGGCCGGTCTTGGAAACCCTTTGCGAAGGAAACCCGAAACTCGGATGGCGCTGGAGCCTTATCTTGCATGCCTCTGGTACGCAGCCAAGAATCGAGGATGTATGCGTTTCTACACGCGGACTGATCAGCATCTGATTCGTGACAATGATGTCCTCGTGTACATGGGATCAAACTCTAAGAGAATCTGTGAAACGTTCAGTGACGGATTCGATGTTGAAGTCTACCGAGCAAAAGACTTGAGAAAAATGGGAGTATGACTGTTAGCAAACAATAACTTGATGTTGTACACTGGAACGCCATTCCTGGGGGAGAATGACGCTCAAGTCTAGGTTAGGCTCACATCCTAATAAACATGTACTTAGTATGCCCCTACCTCTCGCTACAAGCCCCATCAGCAACACTTGCTGCAGTGTGTCTTGCCGACTATTTGCTCAACACCTTTAAACGGACACACACCCCGTTGAGGGACGCAACAGTCGATTCCGGTGTTTTAGTAGCGGGATGATTCTCGATGTCATTTCCACAGGTGCGCGCACAGGCAAAGGAGTTCCCAGCGACCATCCTGACGTTGATGGGCATCGATGTTCCTGACAGGCTCCCACCTGCTAACCTCGAACTTGTACAGCGATTCAATCCGCGTTCTGTCGTCATAATCATGATTGACAATTTCGGTCTCTTCGAGGCTGTGGTCTACAAACCAGAGGCGCTGATTAAGTATATGGAAGTCCTTGCTCTGCTGGAAACTGATGATCCCTATGCCATTCCACTGATCAACTCATTGCTCCGAGGTCCCGCCGCCTTCCACCTGATTGACTACGTGAAGAACTACGGTAAGTTTGTTCGTGTTGTCTGTCGAGACGATGACCGCGAGGTGTTTGGCTTTGATCAGGGCTACACGGTCACGACCCGTGATGACATGGCCACATACATCGAGTCCACGCGGCACATATTCAAGAGCGAGCTCCTCTTTGTTCACTTCCTCGACTTTGAGAGTCTGTACGCACAGTACGGCCACCGGACACCACCCGAGACCTTGCTGGAGAAGATAGTCCGGCGCACAGACAACTGGATCAAGGTCCTGCTGCGACAGGCGCGAGTGGGAACACTCTTCATAGTTGTGGGTAACCACGGGCGTCATTCCATACCTCTCAACTACGAGGGGAAGTTGGCCGAGTGGAGAAAGGCAAATGCCCCTATTGCCATTATGTTTCAGAAGCGTTCCGAGGTCATTGACTGAGTCCTTCAGAGGAGCGCTGGCACACCGAAGACGATTGCGACAAGCCCAAGCACGACACACAGTTTCCAGAACTCTACTCTGCGTGCGAGCTGAAGCAGCAGTTCCATCGAGGCCAGACCGGAAACGAAGACTATGACCTCCATGATAATCAGATCTGCAAGAGGAACCGTTAGAACGATGGAGTCGCCTGTCAGAACCTCAATAGCAAGAATTCCCAGTACCGCAGGCACGCTCATCAGAAAGCTAAACCAGAGGGCCTTCTCTTTCTCCACTCTCTGCATCAGCAGCGTCGAAACTGTGACACCTGATCTGCTGAGCCCGGGGAGAACCGATAGACCCTGCACCAGACCAGTCAGTCCCGCGACTCTGTCGTCAGGTTCTCTGTTATCAATCTGGTCTGATGACAGATTCTGTCTTGTGGGGATGTACAGTATCACCGCAGTGACGAGGAGGAGTACCCCCACGAGAATATTGACAATCTCACCGTGAAAGGCCACGAGAGTGCTCTGCAAGAGAATGTACATAGGGACTCCTGTCACTGCCGTTGCGAGTGTGGCGATGAGCAGTAGCCTGAACAGCCTCCTGTCACGTAGCGTCAGTATGTGGATGAAGTCTCGAGGATACCTGACGATGACAGCCAGCGCGGT
>QMYR01000109.1 GCA_003662765.1 Candidatus Thorarchaeota archaeon | reverse complement strand
TTCCTTGTGATGGCAGACCCAGTATTGTGGAGCGTGTACAGTACCCGCGCATGAGGTTTGCCACCAAACACGGTTTCAATCAGAGTAATGTAGATTGCCAACAAATCGCTGACATCTACCTTCTCCTGAAGCTTCTCCTTCTCGGCTGCGGTCTCGCGATAGAGCTCCGACACCCTGTTGAGCTGTTCTGTGATCTCGTCCATCTCTTTCTTCAGGGCGTCACGCTCCTCAATGAGCTTCTTCATCTCCTCATCGCGCGTACTCTCAATCTCCTCAGCCTTCTTCCTGGCCGCCTCCAACTCCGTCTCTAGAGTTGTGACCTTTCCCTCCAACTCTTGGAGCTTCGCGGTGGTCTCCTCGAGCTCCTTCGTCAGTTCTTTTACCTTCTCCTCTGCCGCCCACGCCTTCTCCTCGGCCTCACGTCGTGCATTGCGCGCCTCATCCGCCTCAGCCTCGACCCTAGCCTTTTCCTCGAGAAGTCGAATAACGCTATCTCTCAACGTGTCCAGTGTCTTGACGATTTCCTCTCTCTCTGTTGACATAAGGACATGCGCCTCCACACAACTCTCAGGTCACGTCTATAAGAGTTTCACGTCGAGCCGACGCGCCTTCTCTCGGATGTATCGGATGTACAGCTTTCGAAGCTCGCGCACTGGCAAGCCGAACGCCTTGAAAGCCTCAAGCTCACCCTTCCTCTGCTCCTTTAGCAGACGTTCGTTCTCCCGACGAAGAACGGGATCCTGGCTAATAGCCGGAATCTTCTTGTTCTGTTGTGCGCACAGTATGTCAGACTTTGTCATGCGCTCAAGAGAATGCTCGATGCCAGCAAGCATTCCGTCCTTTGACCAGAAGTCATCGGTCGTGAGACCCAATAGTCTTGCCCCGGGCGTTGCCAGCCCTCTTATGTTTGCAAGCTCGATGGAGTTGGCCTTGATTGTTGTGAATATCCTCAGCGACCATGGCGACATGTCCACGAGCACAAGGACAGGCACCCCTTCGTCAGCCAGACGATGAGCCCACGCCCGCATGTTTCTGCCCGGCTGACCAAACAGCGCGCCAATCCCCACACGCAACTCTTCGGCAAGCCCGAGCTCAATCAGGTTCCTTGCCATGGCCTCCTTCTCGACAAGAAGAGCCGCGTCGATGTTCATCTCATGAATCACCACGTCGAACGGGCGAGATGAGATGAACCAACCGTATTCACCAGCCTGTGAACAGTTGATTCGTTTTCCCGATAGGTCAGACAGGGTCACATCACCGTAGAACGTACCCTTCGGAGAACTGACAACTCCGAACTCCTCACGAGGAACAGACTCGCCTCTTATGCGGAGAATCCGCTCACATAGGTTGACTAGGCGGTTCGTCTCGCTCTGGTCCGAGATCTTGAGGACATCCTGCACATGCTTGACCTTGTGCATGTAGTAGAAGTCTCGAAGACTCATCGACATTCCCTGAGTCAGATGCTCTTTGAATCGCGTGAGACCGTATACGAGCGAGGCAATCGTCTTGGCACTCTCCACCTTGCGCCCGTCAATGAAAGAGGGACGTTCGTTCAGAGGCACATACCCGTCTTCTGGGAGATACCGCACGTTCTTCTTGGAAGAGCCATAGTAGCCAATCTCCGGAAACGCTCCGTCCTCGATTGTCTCCGCCAATGTCTCAAGCACGTGGTTAATCATATCAAGGACTTCTTCTCGGTTCACGCGAGGGCTATCTTGCACGGCCAAGACTCAAGCACCTCCAAAGAGCCGGGTTGTACTCACAGGTCGGCCGGTCGCATCTGACAGAATGCATGCCATGAAGGTATAGTACCGCAAGAGACGGTCCTCTCGTTTTCTCTGCCGCTGTGCCCTGTGCTTACGTCTGACGCTTTCGCCGATCCTCCGGAGACATGCCATCAGACCAAGCTGAATCTCGCGCCTCACCGCATCCACATCGCCAATGTACTCCTTTCCCACAGTCTTGTACGGGACGCGCGTCGAGCAGATATGAACGAGGAAGGCCAACGGGTCGTCGGGTCTCAGCCCGTAGTTCTTCAAGTTGAGCTCGCGAATCACTCGTGTGGAAACATCCGATCCCTCGTCATACAGAAGTGGAATGCGATTCGCGAACCTGTACAGTCGCATGCCTGGCTCAAGCTGGCCCCCGTATGCCACTCCCACCTCCACGATGAATGGGTGACCCTCATGGACACTGGGTGCCCTCTGGGAGACCGCCACGAAATCGGGGTTGAGTCGCTGGAGTCCGGCCTTCAGAAGTTCTTCTCCGGCTGGAGAGAGCGAGTCAGACGACGGAATCATGAACCCATTGTACGATGCCATTGCCCGCATCAACCCGACAAGGTCCTCGTCTGTGAGTTGTGACGGGGGCATCTCAGGATCGAAGCCAGCATAACGGAGAAGACCGCTCGCAGTCGTCTTGCCGACCCTCTGGAATGATGATGTCATGAATGACAGGAGAGTCTTCTTTCGAGTATTAGTAACCATGCTCTTCAGAGTTTCAACATCGATGCCGCGTGGATGAGGACGCATCTCCCTCGGTGGTCGTGGAAGAGAGTGAAAGACCCGGGGATATGTGTATGTCCGGCCATCTGGAGCCCTAAAAGTCAGTGATGCATACGGCACGATAATGCTAGTCTGAGCGAAGTACTCCACAATCTTGCGCTTGCTTCTGAGCCAGTCACCCTCGAGATAGAATGCGATTGCCGTTCCGTGTTCATCCGGGCTCTTGATTGTCCGTTCTTCCTCAATGACCACCGGCTCATTCTTCTCAATGTCTAGGCGCATGACGACCCGTGTTCCCTCGGTAGCACCTGCGGTTCCGGTGACAACCTCGACTGGCTGCTGGGTCGTGACCTGACCATGAAGCAGGGCCAAGCTGCCGCCGAGGCCAAAAGTGCCACGAGACTGGCGCAGCGTGAATTTGGTCCCTGACAACATCTTACCAATCAGGCGAGGAATGACATCACGAGGTATTCCAATGCCATTGTCCTGTACTCTCAGCCTGAACACCTGCGGCTCAGACTCAATTCGGTTGTTGGCACGTTTCGGGGAAACACGTTCGAGGTCCACGGTAATGTCGGGAAGAACTCCGGCGTCCTCGCACGCATCGAGGCTGTTCTCGACAAGCTCTCGCACTGACACGTACAGCGATCTTGCCGGATTGTCAAAGCCAGCGATGGTCCGGTTTCTGTAGAACCATGCCGACACAGAGAGCTCGACAACATCAGTCAATGGTGCGTGGCGGGCTGCCTGCAAATGTACTATCTCCCGGACTCTTCTCAGTGGAGAGTCGTTACACAATGCTAAGAAGCACAGTATTACGGGGAAATCATCTCCGGCAGGCCCAGTGCAGGGGAACTCTCGTTGACGAATGCAGCGAACATCTTTGCGTCAGGTACAGGAGTGGGAGGCATAGGCGTCATTGGAGAACATTGGCCATGACACCGGCCTCCCAGAAACCACACACGTGCCCTACTCCCTCGACTCCTCTATTTCGAACAGTTCGTCCGCGGGGAGGACAGCAATTCTCTCAGACCACTCGGCCATGGTATCGTCGGTCACCTGACGCATGTGCTCAAGCACGGCCTTTCGTAGATGAACTGTGAGGACCTTGCCATTCTCTCCGGTGAAGACGACGGTGGGAGCCCCCTCATCTTCCACAGAGATTCCCTTGTTGCAGAGTGTCAGAGCAGTAGAGATCTGCAGGCCGTCGGTTATGCAAGACATCGGAGGACGCAGACCAGTCTTGCTGTGGATATGACGCACCTCCCCGAGGAGGGCAGCGGCAAGCCGGGCCATCCGTACGCCTGTCACGAGAAAAGGCCCAACATGACCGTGGAATCGCTCCCCGAGCTCAAGGATACCTCGAAGAACTGGATCGATTACCAACGACATCTCACCACCAGTTTGCTGGAAGAGGCTCATTGTCTCCGCTTGTGCAATAGGACTGCCTCGACAACGACTACTGCGGCAAGAAAGATTGTCGTGGCACCAAGTGCCATGTTCAGGTCCTGAGCGGTTCGCAGTGCGTTCTGAAGCTCTGAAATCTGTCCCCTCTGGTCCAAGTATGTATTCATTCCGTAGATCATCTGCTCGGCATTGTATGTCAGCAATGAGCAATAGTCGTGAGTGCCCGGAACAGCATCAGGAAAGTTGCTGAGAACTACGTGAACTGCTCCAATCTCCTGTGCAAGCTGGGCACCGAACTCACTTCCGCTCTGAAGGTTGTCAATGACCAGTGCACAGCTATTTCCCCTAGAGGCCTCTGTGATCCTGAGAGTGTCAGCAGTTGAGAGGGACTCCTCGGACGGATAGCTGACAGCGATATTGAATCCAAGCCACTTTACGAAGGCCACCTGCCACTCCATGCATGTCACATTGTAGTTCTCGGGACTGAGCGGGGCAATCTCATCAAGAATATCCTCAGCAGTGCTCTGAATGTTGTCCGTCAGGGTTGCGTTGTTCTCGGCGAACGTTGCATTCCACTCCGGGAAGGTCGCCATCAGAGCATCCGCCACTCTCTTCGCGTACGAGAGCCCGAAGGCGGGAGTGTTCCATGGTCCGGACACGGTGACCACGTTGACATCATTATTGCCAGATGCCGCAATCAGATTCTGAAGCCAAGGCTCGAAACCGTGATACAAGACCAGACTCGCCATGCTCACGGCACTCACATCGCTGGGCTTGATGTCAAAGTGCCCGGGGCATACACCGGGCTGAACAAGAGTCGTCACGTTCACGAGGTCGCCCGCAATTGCCTCCACAAAGGAGCTGAGCACACTTGTCGTGCACACTACCACGGGCGCATCTGCGCTTGTCGTGTTTGGCACATCGGCCGCAGCTATTGGTTGCATAGTCAGTACTGACAGACTCAGCACAATAGCAATCAGAAGCCCTACTGTTGTCTTCATGTCGTCATTCCTTCTTTGAGTGTCACCACTGTGGGCAACAGTGCTCGTGGGTGACACGAATCCAAGAAAAGTGTTACGATGCAGAGGCAACACTGCCCATTAGCAGAATTACACAATGCCATTCATGGTAGCATCATCACCCTCGTCGGCGCTTGGGGGACACCAGTATGGCTGCAGCAAAGACGAGAGATGACACAATCACAATCGACGAGCCCACCGGAAGATCAAGCAGCAAAGAGAACATCAGGCCAACCAAGCACACAAGGCCTCCCACAACAGGCGAGGCCACCATTATCCTCCGTATATTGTACGAGAACTGATACACGGTGGACGCGGAGTTGATGATGAGAGCGAAGACAAGCAGACCCCCGATGATCTTCAACGTGAGGGCTACCACCAAGCCCGTTAGGAACAGCATGGCGTAATAGAAACGACGCGTGGGTATCCCGTCCGCTTCGGCAAGTTTCCTGTCAAACAGAATGGCCTCGAACTCCTTGAAGAAGACAACGACGATGAGGGCTATGGTCCCCGTCAGAAATGAGATCAGTATCAGGTCCAGCAGGGTGACGCCAAAGATTGAACCCCATAAAATGCTGAGAGCTGTGCTTGAGATCACGCCGCCCGGAATCAGGCTCAGAAACATGAACCCAAGAGCGAGCATCACAGAGAAACTCACACCAAGAATGACATCCGGGCGTAGATGCGCCTTCTCCGAGACCGGACCGAGTACGAGTGCCACTGCCGTCGAGAAACCAACTGCACAGAGCAATGGATCAAGAGAGAGCATCAGGCCAAACGCAGCGCCCGCAAAGGCGGCATGTGACATTGTAAATCCAACAGAGGAGAGGTTCATACGTACAACAAAGACCCCGACCATCGAGCAGACCACTCCGGCCAAGACCGCGGCGAGCGAGGATGTGACGAGAAAACTGGGAGGAAGTTCAAAGAGGATTGGTTGCATGGTGATCACACTCACGGAATGAGGTTGCCCTGACGAAGAACCTCCTTCTCCTTATCTGTCGGGTGAGAGATGTCGGCCACTATGCGGCCATCTCTAAGCCCAATGACCCGATCACATACATCTAGCACGGCGAAGTAGCCGTGAGTCACAACGATGATAGGTAGTCCAAGTTCGTGATTGAGTGTCTGAAGGATATCCAGGACCTTCGCCTTGGACTGGGGGTCTAGGCTGTTGAAGCACTCATCGAGAAGCAGCAGGTCAGGCTCCTTGGCGATGGCCCGAGCAAGCAAGACCTTCTGAAGCTGCCCCCCGGACAGCTTGCCTACGGGTCGGTCAAGAAGGTCCTCAATCCCCATCATCTCAATGGCTCGCTCAATCGAGCTCATGTCGCCGGATGTGAGCCCTCTGAACATGCCCACCCTGCCATACCTGCCCATCACAAGAACCTGTTTCACCAGAAATGGCGTGTCAGGGTCCACCGAGAAGTTCTGCGGCGTGTACCCAATCTTGGCTCGCAACCATGGCCCCTTGCGGTCGACACGGTGGCCGAGGACACGTACGACACCTCTTGTCGCTGTTAGAAGGCCGTTGATGGTCTCCAGTAGCGTCGTCTTACCTGCACCGTTGGGACCGACAATGCACACAAACTCATCAGATGCGATCCTGAGAGACACGTCACGAATGGCAGGAATCTGCTCTCCCTCATAGATTGTATCCACGGAATCCAGCTCTACAACTGCGGTCACAGGTCTATCACCATGATCTGGCACGTGACCTGCGATGGTGTGACAGTAAAATGCCTTTGGGCTGCGGCTGTGACTAGATGAGAAAACCCGGCAGAACAAAGTAGGCGTACACAAGCAATACCAAAAGGACCATAGTCTGGACAAACCAGGCGGACCTACTCCAGCGCAAGACCGTGGCCCCATCAAACGGCTCCACAGGAATCATGTTGAAGAGACCTAGAATGGAGTTAAGGTAGATTGCATACTGAACGACGAACCCGAACGGAAGAGAAACCCCGCCGACGAGAAGCACAAGAACGAGTGAGATTGCGGCGAACACCGAAGCAATCACGGAGTTGGACAACGGGCCGGCGAGATTCGTCTTTCCGGCCTCCTCAACATCACTCGTCCCGCTGGTATACATTACGCCTGTGCCAAAGATTGGGAACGAGAACAGTATGGCGATTGCGGATAGGTAGTAGCCCTGCGATGTCATTCTGAACTCGCTCCACATGCCGAAGTGCTGGGCTGTGAACTTGTGTGCGAACTCGTGGACAAGAAATGATCCCAAGAACACAACGATGATGGTGGTGGGATACCACCAATAGCCTGCAGCGACAAAGAACGCGACTCTCGCAAACCCGGTGAGAATCCCGATGGGCGGACCGCCGAGTAGGGATATTGACACGAGAACAACGAGAATACTGGAGATGATGAGATGGCGTATCTCTGTTCGCGAGAAGCGCTTCTTCCTCTGGGATATCGATCCCTTCTTTCGGACCTGACGGACGACGAAATTCGGTTCGGACTCTGGTTCCTCATCAAGACCAAGGCCGGTGAAGGACTCCACAATTCTGCGTCTTGCGTGATCCTTCGCAAGCTGCAACCCCGGACATCCATGACTCTCAGGGAGACGGTGCTCGGCACAGTAGACGCCATTGCAATAGGGACATGTGAAGCACAGGTCCTCTTTGCCACATAGGGAACAACGAGCCATCGTTAAACACCAGTTCGCGCCTTCAAGTAGAGAATGCTGCGCTCCCCGATATAATGGTATTTACATTGCGACTCACTCACACTGTCATTGGTCTTCCAAGCGGCAATGAAGCGTCCGAGGAACATCTACCCCAAACCATCGGGGCCGTATCCACAGTATTATCTGCTGATGCGGCCTACATTCGTTGGTCATGATCGATTCGACCCACACTCAGTACGCAAATGTCTTCGGAGTTGTTCCATCTCGGCGCCTAGGCCGATCATTGGGAATCAGCCCCATTCCAACCAAGACCTGTAACTATTCGTGTGTCTACTGTCAGCTTGGTCGTACTCTCCGCTACGCACGCGAGCGCCAGATGTACTATAGCGTTGAGGACATAATGGCGCAGCTGAAGCAATACATCGAGTCTCTAGATTCAGAAGAGTATGACGTGGTCACGATAGTAGGTGACGGCGAACCAACACTCTACAGCGGCCTTGGCAGGCTCATTGATGAGATTCACGCTGTTCAGACAAGACCTGTCGCCATCATCTCAAACGGAGCTCTGTTGTTCCGACCAGACGTCCGCGAGGAGGTGAGCAGGGCCGACATTGTGATGCTGAACTTTGACAGCTGGGACCAAGAGAGCCTCAAGCGGATAAACCGACCATTGAGTGAGCTTACCTTCTCGAAACGCATGCAGGGATATAGAGAGTTCAGGGAGGAGTTCACAGGCATGTTGTACCTCGAAGTAATGATGGTGAAGGACCTGAACGACAGCGACGTA
>QMYR01000108.1 GCA_003662765.1 Candidatus Thorarchaeota archaeon | reverse complement strand
TCAAGGCGGTCATTGTCGTATCCGGTGGATTCAGCGAAACCGGCGAGTCCGGAGCCACTCTCCAACGAGAGATCATAGAGATAGCCGATAAGTACCGCATGACCATGGTAGGTCCGAACTGTATCGGTGTCTACGTCCCGGATGTTGTCGACACGTTCTTCCTACCGTCGGAGCGGGTGGCAAGGCCTCGCAGGGGGCACGTGGCAATAATCTCACAGAGCGGAGGTTGGCTTGTCGAGAGACTGGAGGAGTTCGCAGACCGTGGGGTTGGTATCGCGGCTGCTGTTTCCATTGGCAACCAAGCCCAGACCAAGATCCACGACTTCGTCAGGTTCTTCGGAAAGGACAAGAACGTGCGTGTAATACTGGCATACATCGAAGGCTTCGGAGAGGGGGAGGGCCGGGAGTTTGTCAAGGCCTGCGATGAGATTGCGCCCAAGAAGCCAATTGTTGTGCTAAAGGGAGGCCAGTCAGACGCCGGTCACAGAGCCACACAGAGTCATACCTCATCACTAGCAGGAAATGGCGTGATAGCTTCGGCCGCCTTCAGACAGCACGGTGTAATCGAGGCTACCGATGAAGACGAAGTCATGGCATATTCCAAGGTATTCTCATTCGCTCCAAGGCCCATGCTCGGCCCGAATATAGGATGCTTGACAGTCAGTGGTGGTCACGGCGTCATTGCCACCGACGAGGCAGATTGGTACGGCCTGAAGCTCCCGCCCTTCACCAAAGAGGACCAGGATGCCATGCGAGCGGTTATGACTCCTGCGTATCAGGGCATTGCGTCCTTCAGGAACCCATGTGATCTCACGGGCAGCGCATCGGACATAGACTATGAGAGAGTCCTAGACGTCATGCTTCGAATAGATTACATTGACGCCGCACTTCTGTTGCTGCTCCCGTATGCACCGGGCATATCTCTCCAGATTGGTGCACGGGTGGCAAATGTCGCAAAGCAGCATGACAAGACTGTGGTGGCTTACGTACCTGATCTTGACAAGTACGAGGTGATAATCCGCGGGTTTGAGATAAATGGCATCCCAGTCGGGGACACGATTGAAGAGGCTGTCCAGATGCTCAACGGTATCTGGAAGAGATCTCAATACCTTATGCGAATAGGAGCAATCAAGCGTAGATAGCATTCATGGAAATCTCTCGTCGCCGACCACCCGCAAGTTTCGCACGTAGAGAGACTAGGGAAACATCACACCACGACGCCAAGCCCGCGTAAAGCGCGCATAGTCCAGTCCGAGCGAGTTGAGCGTAGCTATCATCTCCGCACTGAACATTATGGGGATGGCTCCGAGCTCCTCGACCGTCTGACAACCCGTCAGGTACATCGCAGTCTTGAGACCCTCGATTGTCTTCTCAAGCTCGACCATGACATCGCGCGTTGTCCCTTCGACTGCGGCCTGAAGCAATGGATAGGCGACCCCCGCCGCGGTAGCACCAAGGGCGATTGCCTTTGCGACATCGAGTCCAGACCTCACACCCCCGGTGGCCACTATCTCAAGATCCGTTGCCTCGCTCACCATCAATACGCTCAGGGCCGTGGGAATCCCCAGTCCCAAAAGTCAAGACCCAGCTGAGCCTTCACCTCGTCATTCTCTTGGAGTGCTCGGTAGTACTCCACTGCAGCCCAGCTTGTGCCACCGACACCGCCTACATCCACGGCTGCAACACCCACTTCCTCAAGGGCCACAGCGACCTGCGCCGAGATGCCCGCACCGGTTTCCTTGACCATGACTGGGACATCCACTGATTCGACGATGGCCGCGATACTGTCAAGCATGCCCACTGAGTTGCAGTCCCCCTCCGGCTGAATCGCCTCCTGAAGCGGGTTGAGGTGAATCGCCAAGATGTCCGCTTCAATCATTTCCACAGCTGCTGGTGCAGCATCCACATGGGTTGCACCAATGTTAGCAATGACTGGCACAGACGGCGCGACCTCTCTGACAACACGAAATGTGTCCTCCAGTGTTGGATCTTCGACAGCTGCACGCTGACTGCCAACGCCTATGGGAATACGAAGCTCCTCGGCCGCCTCTGCAAGCTTTCGATTGATCTCCATCGCATCCGGATGACCGCCCGTCATGGCGGCTATGATGAGGGGGGCACTTGCCCGTAGTCCGAGGAAGTTGACAGTGAGATCGATGCTGTCGCGGTCAACCTCCGGCAGTGCCTTGTGAATCAGATGGACATGCTCAAACATCGGCGACCGCCGGCACTGGACATCCTCCCTGAGGCAAATCTCAATGTGTTCCAGTTTCCGTCGCCGTGTCTGCTCCGCTTCAACTGTGTTCACTGACGGTGCAGTGGTCTCTTCTGATCTATCGTGCGCCAACAGAGGTCCTCCTCAAACATCGAAGCAGTGCCATTCAAGATAGAGGTTTCGATGGAGCCGTTTTGGACGAGCATGGCAACCTGCACGTGCGTTTGTGATGGTCTTGCGTCATGGGAAGAGTTTATTCAAAGGAGCACAGTGCAACCAAGTGAGTGAACGCCATGGCAGAAGACGAGAGCAAGTATCGTGTTGAGCGCCCCGAAGACACAGAAACCGAGAAGAAGGGTCTGTTCCGACCGCTCCCCGAGGAGGCCCCCGTGCCCATCCATCGAAGGAAACCAACGGTCCAGTTCCTGGGGATGGCGATGCCAGAGGATCGACGCGACTTGATAGTGATGTTTCTCATGCCTGTTCTCGCCGCCATCATTGACACATCCGTGTATGCTGCTGTGATGGTTCAGTGGCTCCCTGACTCGGCCCTGTACATGTTCGTGTTGCCAGTGCTGGCGGCAGCTCCAATTGGCATGACCGCCTCGCAGCTGAAGAACACTTTGGTTTCGGGCATCTTAGCGGCAGTGTTCTTCGTGATCTTCTTCATCCTCTTCCTAATCAGCCCATCCCTCATGGCGCCTGACATAGGGCTTGCTGACTTCTTCGTCAGCAGTGTCGTCATCGCCTTCGTCTATTTCCTGTTCGTCACCCTTGCCTCGCTCCTAGGATGTTTCGTGGGCATCTTGCTCAGAGAGTTCTTCTGAACAGCACGGCCTTGGTCAGGATGGAAGCCTATTCATGAGAGCGAAGTACAGATAGAAAACAGGAACCTGCAACACGACCAACATCGGAATGTAGGTCCGCACAACCTGTTCAAGACCTCCGAGCGCCTCGCCGAACAGCGCGACTATGAGGCCCGACCCCACAATCAGAGCCGTAGCAACTGACACCACCGTCTTGAGAAGACGCACTTGGCTTGCCGTCACACCACCAAAGGCTGGTTCGCGAGCCACGTATCGGAAGCGTTCGACAGCAAGCGTGTTCGCTTCGAACTTCGGTATCAAGCGGCCCTCAGCGTCAAACAAGTCAGCGAATTCTATGGAGATCTCTCTCTCGCCCACCGCGATAGGCACGAGCTGCGCCTTGATCTCGGCGATATCGCCAGGGGGTATTGGTAGATCGATGCTACTCGGAGAAACGTGGTCCATGGAGTGAAATCTGATGCGAATGCCCTCTGTGTCAGAGATGTTTCTTATGCGGACCGTGACGGTCGTAGCGCGGTACTGCACGAATGGTGCGTCGACGCTCACATTTAAGACAGGTCTGTGTCGAGACACCGGACCGTAATGGGCTAGGTGGCCCTTCTCCTCCAGTGGCAACCGCTGTCCTGCAGGCGCACGCAGGTATAGAACGATGAAGAGTGTGAAGAACAGCACTATGAAGAAGGCACCCATCGCCACTGCGAGGGCGTCCCTCACTGCGGGGTTGGTATCTTGCACGACGTATGCATATGCTATGGCAACACTGGCAAATAGCATCACAACATTCAGTGCCATCACAATCAAACGGTTTCCTCCAGACCGAGGCGGCCATTCATGACCATACTCAGCGGGTTCAGGCCGCGGAGCCTCTTCCACGGCTCCTGAGAGCTCCTCGTCCGTCATGCCTCTGGGCGCTGGTTCCTGCGGCTGGGTGAGATCCTCAGCCCAATTCCTTCCCTCGTCCCCGTCGTTCCTGTTCGGCTCCATGATTTACACCCCCAAGCGCCTCTTCTTGAACAGGTACCACAGTACGACGAATAGTATCTCGGCGGCGACAACAGCCAGTGTCACCCCGAATGCCGTGGAGCTGCCTGCTGTCTGACCCGTGAATATGCCCTGCAGGCTTCTGAGTGCCTGTGCGATACCTGCGATTAGGGCCATGATACCCACTATCGAAATCAGCACGCGGAATCTTCTGTTGCCCGGCAATAGAACGTTATACGTGTATTCGTAGGTGAATGCCAAGTCCTCCTCGAAGACCCTCCTGAGCGTATTGCTCTGGTCTACCCACGGTCGAAACACTAGCTGGATTCGCCGCTCCGCATCGTCAAAGGGATACAACTGCAGGTCAACCACATCTACTCCGCCCGGCGGGATCTTCTCTGTATAGAACACGTTGGGATCGACATGGTCTTGCGCACGCACTTCAACTCGATACCTCATTGGAACGTCGAGCTTGTTTCTCACCCGTAGGCGGATTGTGGACCAGCTTCTAAGAACAAACCCGCGTCCAACACCCCTGAACTCCTCGATTGCGATAGGAGCGTGCTTCGCCTCTATGACAGGCAACATCCTCAGGGTCTGGTGAAGGCTTGCATTGTATGCAGCCACTCGATGTCGCTCCACAAACATGAACGCGAACTGGAGCGGAATCATCGAGAGGAGAAGAACAAAGCCGTTGCTCGTGATGATTATGCCGGCCAGTCGAATCCCGTCCTGTAGTGTGTACGTGTCCAGACCCACGTAGCTGAGAAGCCAACGGCCGTATCCAATCATAACGCCGGTGACCACTGCAAGCCCAAGGACGGAGGCGAAGGTGTTCCTCACGACAAGCAAGAAACGCTCCCGTGAGAACAGAGGTTCGTCCTCGCCGATGATGATCCTCTGAGAGTAGAACCCTGTGACCATTGCTCCAATCATGTTGGCGAAGAAACCAAGTACGTGGCGAGCGGCAAGACCTTCCTGTGACAATACCATTTTCTCAAAGATATCAAACAGCAGGTTTCCGATGCCCGAGCCGAGGCCTCCGATGAGAGGGCCAAAGACCACAGCTGCGAACGCGGGCACCATTATCGCAATCCGTTCCTCATGCGGGAACAGGGCACTCGCACTATTGAGGAGGAACGCATTCATTGAGTAGACAATGGCAACAGCAACAATCACTTTCCAGTCGAAAATCTTGGTCTTCTCTTCCACATAGACAGGCGCCGCCAATCAACTGCACCTCTACGATTCACACGCAGGACTGAATTCCGCCTACGAAACTTCAGTATTTAATCAAATCTGGTGAGTGGTACTACCGAACAATCATCGAGGGCCGAAGCAACAAGAGTTTTATGCGCGTGGTCGGCCGGCGGGATGCATGAAGCGTATTGGGGTGCTCATCTCCGGAAGGGGCACCAACCTTCAAGCGCTCATTGATGCCCAGCAGCGGGGAGAGCTGGGCGGAGAGATAGTCATTGTCATCAGCAACAAGAGCAAGGCCATGGGGTTGGAACGCGCGCGAAAGGCCGGCATCAACACAGAAATCATCACAAAAAAGCAGTATCCGGTGCGAGAGGATCACGATAGAGCCGTCGTCGAGGCCCTGAAGGCGCACAGGGTCGACCTAGTTGTTCTTGCAGGATACATGAGAATCCTGACAGAGGTGTTCATAGACGCATTCAGAGACCGCATCATCAACGTACATCCCTCCCTCCTACCGGCCTTCAAGGGAGTGAAGGCTCAGTGGCAGGCTGTTGAATATGGTGTCAAGGTTTCGGGCTGTACCACACACTTCGTCACGCTTGACATGGACGCAGGACCCATCATCCTTCAAAAGGCGGTCCCCGTGTTCGACGACGACACTGGCGAAACCCTTGCGGAACGGATACTGCCGGAAGAACACAGGATCCTAGTGCGGAGCGTGAGGCTCTTCTGCGAGGACAAGTTGGTCATAGAAGGACGACGCGTCAGGATTCTCGAAGGTGAGTGACGATGTGCGGAGTTCTGGGTATTCTGGGCGACACATTCCTGACGAATGCGAGAGAGCTGCTCCTGCTACTGGCTCATAGAGGACAGGATGCCTCTGGCCTTCTATGGTCGGAGAACGACCGTTACAACAAGGCCAAGGCAATGGGCAGCCCCTCTGGAATCCGCGTCCCAAGTGAGAAGGCGGCCATAATCCTTGGGAGTACAAGATACCCCACGTCCGGACGCAGGGTGGTTTCCACGGCTGAGCTGGACACATTTGTGGGGCCGTTCGACAGGGGCGGGCTCGCACTGACACATAACGGCAACATCACGAACATCAAGAAGCTCACTGACACACACTACGATTGCGACACGGAGTTCATCACAGATCTGCTCCACGACCTTCTCACGGAGAACGGAGGGGACTTGGCACGGGCCTTCAAGGAATTCGACCAGCGCGTAGATGGCGCATATAGTCTCGTTGGTATATATGATGGAAGGATGTTTGCGTACAGGGACCCCAGGGGTTTCAAGCCACTAGTATTCGGGCGCTCCAAAGGCAGGGTCATCGTGGCCTCCGAGAGCACAGTGCTAGACATGGCGGGTGTTCCTCTCGAACGCGATGTGTACCCGGGTGAGCTTCTCATATTCGGACCGGACTCTTCAATGGAGTCGCATTCAATCTCTCAGAACTCCACGCACTCCCACTGCTTCTTTGAGTACGTGTACTTCGCCCATCCTGCGGCCCGCATCGAGAATCAGCTCGTCTACGATGTCAGATTCAGACTCGGAAGGGCTCTTGCTGCAGAGTTCAAGAGGCTAGCGCTTGAGCCTCCCGACTACGTGGTTCCGGTGCCTGACACGAGCCGTCCGGCAGCACAGGCCCTCGCAGAGGAACTTGGTGTGCCAATGCGGGAGATCATCCTCAAGAACCGCTATCTTGGAAGAACGTTCATTGCGCGCTCTCAGGCTGAACGCGACGCCATGGCAAAGAGCAAGTACATCTACCTCGACGATAAGATTCGCGGAAAGAACATCCTCGTCGTGGACGACAGCATCGTGCGGGGAACCACTGCCAAGATGATAGTTGCAGACCTTCGGAGGCGCGGCGCAGCCAAGGTCTATTTCACCGTGACCTGTCCGCCTCAGGACCATCCCTGCTACTACGGCATTGACATCTCCACGTCAAGTGAACTAATTGCCTCTGAGGCCAATGTCGAAGAGATAGCTCAATTCATCGGGGCTGACGCCCTCATCTATCAGACCATGGACGGCCTGATCAACGCTATTGGTCTGAGGGACCTGTGCCTTGCCTGCATCGACGGAGACTATCCGACAGCGTATGCAAGACACATCCAAGAAGCGGTCCAGGCCCAAGGAGCCGTTTCCGATTGTAGGGACTACGAGAGGGTCATCGAATGAAGATAGGTACAATCGCCAGTCACAGTGCGCTCAACATCCTCTCAGGAGCACGAGCTGAGGGATTTGATGTCGTTCTTTATTGCACACCTGACAGGCGGAAGTTTTACTCTGCCTTTGGCCTAGCCGATGCAATCGTGGAGGTGCACAGTTTTGACGAGATACTGGACACCTCGATGGAAGATACCGTCCTGATTCCCCACGGTTCCTTTGTGGCATACATAGGCGCGGACCGCATACTGGCCTCTGACCTGCGTCTCTTCGGAAACAAGGAGCTACTGCGATGGGAAGAGAACCGGGCGCTGAAAGATCGACTCATGAGAGAGGCAGGCCTCCGTGTTCCACGTGAGTACGCCTCTGTCAAGGACATACAGACACCGGTGATAGTCAAGACATACGGTGCTGCCGGGGGCCAGGGCTACTTCATAGCGAAGAATGCTGAAGAGGCCCAAGAGAAGATGAGGCCCGACCAGCTGTATTCGATTCAGCAGTACGTGGTAGGAACAAAGGTGTTTGTCACATATTTCAGAAGCCTCGCCCACGATAGGACTGAGGTATTCGGCGCAGACATTCGCTATGAGACCGATGCGGACGCCAACTTGAGGTTCGACGACACGCCCTCATTCATAGTGGTCGGAAACCTCCCGCTTGTGCTACGAGAGTCCGTACTTGCGAAATACTATCAGATGGGCGAGGACTTCGTCCGGGGATTCCAGCGTTTGACTGGCCAAGACATCCCTGGACCGTTTTGCCTAGAGACCATCATTGACAGACAACAGCAGATCTACACGTTCGAGTTCAGCGGTCGCATTGTTGCTGGGACAAACATCTGGATACCGACCTCACCCTACTCATATCTTCAATTTGGAGAGCAGATGTGGATGGGGAGGAGAATCGCTCGTGAGATCAGAGAGCTGATGGAGCAGGGTAGACTCGAGGAGGCACTGACATGAACCGCCCTACAATAGGAATGATTGGCTCGCACAGCGCCGAGGAGATTGGGATTGCTGCCAAGG
>QMYR01000107.1 GCA_003662765.1 Candidatus Thorarchaeota archaeon | reverse complement strand
TCGCTCTGCCAAAGACGACCCGCTGCTTCTGCCCGCCGCTCAGCTGGTGAGGCAGACGATCATAGAAGCTCTCTGGTGGCGACAGACCCACTCGCTCAAGAACTTCCTCTGCACGTGCTCTTCGCTCAGCAGCGTTCCCGATTCCCTGCAGCCTGAGGGCATCTGCAATCGCATCGCCAATGGTCATGCGTGGATTGAGCGATGATGTCGGATCCTGGAATGTGAACTGGATGCGACGCCTTATTCTTCTTAGCCGATCGCCCCTGAGTTTTGCAAGGTCGATTCCGTCAAAGATGATACGACCAGATGTGGGTGTGATAAGGCGCACGCAGAGCCGTCCTGTGGTTGTCTTCCCAGAGCCACTCTCACCTGCCAAGCCCAGCACCTCCCCACGCGCTATCTCGAACGAAATCCCGTCGACTGCCTTGACAAATGTCTTTTCGCCGGACAACAGGCTCTCAAGGAATCCCTTCTGCACCGGGAAGTGTTTCTTGAGATCGACGACCTGTATCAGTGGTTCGTTGGACATTCGATTCGACCTCCTAGTACAAGTGACAGGCCACAAGCCCACCGCTGGGACTCTTCACAAGTGGTGGTTGTTCGACACGACACCTGTCTGTGGCCATGGGGCACCTTGGATGGTACATGCAGCCCTCAAGCGGCTTCGTCAGATCAGGCGGAGCGCCGGGTATCCACGCCAATTTCTTCTCAGGCTTGCGAACATCCGGAACCGCGCTGAGCAGTGCCTTCGTGTACGGATGTTGCGGATTCTCAAACAGGGTCTCAGTATCTGCCAACTCCATGAGTCGGCCAGCATAGATTATGGCGATATTGTCAGCATGCTGCGCCAAGACGCCAAGATTGTGCGTGATGAGAATCATTGTGAGATTGAATTTCTCTTTTAGTTGAGTTATTTCGTCCAGAATCTGGGCCTCTACTATGACATCCAGCGATGTCGTTGGCTCATCAGCAATGAGAAGTCTCGGCCTAAGAGCGAGGCCCAGACCAATCATTACACGTTGACGCATGCCGCCGCTGAACTGGTGCGGGTAGTCGGTCATTCGCTCCGGCAAGATTCCCAAGCTATCGAGAATCTCTCCCGCCCTCTCCAGTGCCTCCTCCTCGGTCACCTCTGGATTGTGTGTTGTGATGAGTTCCACGAAATGATCCGCTATCGTGATCATGGGATTGAGCGACGTCATCGGGTCTTGGAAGATGTAGGCAATCTCCTCACCCCGAAGCTTGCGCATAGCCTCCTCGGGAAGCGTGACGAGGTCGACCTCGCCCTTGGGTATCACCTGTCCATCGTACTCAATGTCGTTACGAAGTGAAAAGATGATCTCGCCACCAACGATGACACCAGGATATGGCACAAGCCGGATTATCGACCTGCCCAGAGTCGACTTTCCGCAGCCAGACTCGCCAGCAAGTCCAAGGGTTGTATTCTCTGGCAACGAAACTGACACGTTATCGAGAGCCCGCGCAACGCCGCGCCGAGTTCGATATTCAACAGTGAGATTCCTGACTGATAGTAGGTCGCCCATCGACATCACTCCCTGAGTTTTGGTGTGAGAATCTCGTTGAGGCCCTCTCCTGCTAACGTGAAACCCAGAGCTAGCAACACAATCATAATGCCAGGAAATGTGATCACCCACCACGCGCCAAACTGCAGTTGTGTGCGTCCAAAGGTGAGGTCCCAACCCCAGTCTGCTACATCTATCGGCAGACCCAGTCCTATGAAAGTCAGACCTGCGGCAGTGAGAACGGCGTCTGCAAAATTGATGGACATCACTACGACAGCCGAGGGAATCACGTTTGGCAGCACGTATCTCAAAAGGATATCTCGATCTCTGGCCCCCATGACAATGGCTGCCTCGACGTACGGCAGCTCCTTCACCGTGAGCACCTGGCTTCTGATGACTCTGAAGTATGATGGGATATACACGACAGCGATTGCCAGTGCCATGTTGACTACACCTGGGCTGAGCATCGCGGCGATTGCGATGGCCAGAACAAGTCCCGGAAAGGCGAAGATGCTATCCATGAGGAGCGACACGATTCTGTCCAGCACACCGCCCTTGTACGAGGCAATGAGGCCGAGAGTGACCCCTATCGAGAAACAAATCGTCACTGATAGCACGGCCACCTGAAGCATTATCGCACCGCCAGCTATTGTCCGACTGAGCATGTCTTGGCCCAGCTGGGTGGTTCCCAACGGGAAGTCGGACGACGGTGGAGAGAGGAGGGGGCCGACATTTATGGTGAATGGGTCATAGGGGACTATGTACCTTGAGATAGCAGTCATGTAGGTGATGGCAAGGACGATTGAGAACCCTGCGAGTGTGATATAGCCCGGTGTGCCGCGGTCACGGAGCTGTGGGTATCCTTCGAACCATAAGATCCCCATCGCAGCCAAGACACACCCGCCGATGATGAGTGCCGACGAAATATGGGCGGCCTCGTCCGGTAGGATTAGTGATGCAACACCCCCCACCGCCGAACAAATCACCGCAGCAAGAAAAATGAAGACAGGGAACCCGGCTCGCCGAGGTATCACCTTTGACTCGACAAGCCGTACCTGCACGCGACGGATTAAGAACATAATCAGGCCCAGTGCAAAGGTGGTTCCAACCACATGGATGCCGATTCCGCTTCTTGCGGTCAGTGCCAGTGATACAAGCACTCCAACTAGTAGAAGCGTGAAGAGCGTTAGGAGCAGAAGAACGAGCTTCCCTTTCAGAGAGAGTTCTCTAAACTCACCTCGGGCCGTGTGGAGAAACAAGAGGATACCACTGACCAACGTATCGCCCATCTCTGTCATCACCTACAGTCGGATTCTTGGATCAAGGTACGCATATAGGATGTCGACGACAAGTGTGACAAGCATCACTAAGAGGCCAAAGAAGACCACAGTACCCTGGATGGCGGTGTAGTCACGGCGACTGATCCGGTCAACCAAGTAAGTCCCAAGACCGTTCCAACTGAACGTTGTTTCCGTGAGGACAGCGCCTGCCAGTAGCGCGGCAAACTGGAGACCAATCATCGTCAGGATGGGCAGGAACGCGTTCTTGAGAGCATAGCGATACGTGATTGTCTGATCGCTGAGACCGCGCGCCTCGGCCGCGACTACGAAGTCCATGCGTAAAGTCTCAAGCATATTCGTGCGAGTGAGTCGGATGAAGATTCCACATAGGACTGTGCCTAGTGTGACAGCTGGCAATATTAGGTGACGAACCGCGTCAACGAACGCATAGAAGTTGCCCGCCAGGAGACTATCAATCGTCACCATTCCTGTGACCCGCGGGGGTTGTAACCTAGGATCAATCTGGCTCCCGGTCGGTAGCCAGTGAAGGTAAGTGCCGAATATCAGTTGAAGAATCATCCCGAGGAAAAAGACCGGTATCGCATACGTCACAATGCCAAAAATCCTAATCGAGTTGTCCTTGAAAGTATCATAATTCTTGGCGCTCACGATGCCCAGAAACACACCAATGATAACAGCAAACAGCATAGCCCACACTGTCAGCTCAAGAGTGGCGGGAAACCTGTCGAGTATCTGTTTCGTGACAGGCTGAAAGTCCTGCATTGAGAGACCAAAGTCCCCGCGAAAGACACCAAAGAGATAATCAAAGTACTGTTGGAGCAAGGGCTTGTCGAGGCCCAGTCTGGCCTTGAACTCAGCTAACACTTCAGGGTCAACATTCTTCTCAAAGTGCAAGAGCGCGGGGTCTCCAGGCATCACTCTCAGTATGAGGAACACCAGAGTCAGCAGGAACATGAGCATTGGAATCGTCAGCAGAATTCGGCTTATCACATAGGATCTCAGCGACATCTTGCCACACCTGCCCCTTGGAAGAAACAAAGGGGTGGGAGAAGTCCCGAGCGAATCCTACTGATGAAGGTTCCGATTCTCGGGCTTCTCCAGACACAAGTTATACTCTATGGCCCAGTAGTTGCAGGCTCACCAAGGTACAGCAACCAGTGCCTCCAGTTCACAGTGATGTCAAGGACAATGCCATGAACTGTGAGCTTAGACACGGCGACTGTGTTGCTTTGCCAGAGCGGAATGACGGAGCACTCCTGAGCCTGCAGATCCTGCAGCTGGTAGTAGTAGTTCTGACGCTCCGTAGCGGTCGAGGCGCTCCTACCATTCAACCACAGCTGGTACTGCTGCTGGCCTCCGGCCGGATAGGTATCATTGTAGCCCATGTTCAGCCATGAGGCGAATGGTAGGAATGCATAGTTGTCTGCGTCAATGTAGTCCGGATACCAGCCGTAGATGTACAGCTGCAATGTTCCTGCATTGCGCTGCGCCCTGTACGTTGCCCAGTCGAGGCCTTGGAGGTGAATCGTGATTACACCCGAGGCCTCAAGGTCCTGCTTGTACACCGCTGCCTGTTCTGCGGACTGCGGGTAGTGACCAGAAGACTCATAGTACAGCGTCAGTTCTAGCTTGTGACTCTCGTTGTAGCCGTACTTCGCCAGCTGCTCCCGCACGAATGTGTAGTTCGCGTCACCGTAGATCTTGAACGAGTCCTTGTGGAATGCCATTCCAGCAGGAATGATGCTCCACAACGGGTTGGCCTGTCCAAGGAAGACAGTGTTGCAGACGTTGGTCCTGTTCAGAGCGGCTGCAATGGCCTGCCTCACTTCCACCTTGTCAAGAGGCTCAACACGCTGGTTGAAGCAGAGGTACTGGATTTGAGCACCAATGCCCTCCCAGACTCTGACATTCGGATCGTTCTTGAAGTTGTTGACCTGCTGGGCTGTCAGCTGACGGTAGGCGACATCAATCTCACCATTGCTCATGGCCTGGGCGAGAGCAGTGGCGTCAGAATACATCTTGATGATGATCTTGTCGGTCTTCGGCAGCCCGTTGGCAGCGTTCCAGTAGTACGGATTCGCTCTCAACACAATCTGAACGTCCTTGCCGCCAGAGCGCGTCCACTCCTCAAGAGTGTACGGACCGAGACCCAGCGGATGGCTCGCACGCGCATTGCCATCGACATAGCCGACCAGCTCGTCCATTGGAGCGTATTGTGGGTCGACCATGTATGAGGCTGCACACGCCATCAGCTGGAGGAACGGTGCGAACGGAATCTTGAGGTAGAACCTCACCCTGTACGTATCTAGTATTGTCACGTTGTCGATGATAGTGTCGTAGCCGATGTTGAGCTGAGGACCGTCAGGCTCCCACAGGCCGTTGCCTGTGAGGTTACAGTTGCGGTCGAATGTGTACTTCACAACTGTGGCGTTGAACGGCCGCACACCGTCGAAGGTGACGCCCTGCCTGAGATCGAAGTCCCAGACCTTGCCGTCCTCACTAACGGTCCAGCTCTCGGCCAGAGCAGGTTCGATGTCATCGGGGCCAGCCTGAGACCCGGGTTCGATCTCAACTAGGCCTGAGCTCAGCGATGTGATTATCTCCCAACCAAAGTAGTCATACGCCTGCGCATTGTCGAGGCTCGACTCCACCGAGTCTGTCGTTCCCATGACAATGACATTCTCGGTCGGAGCCGGGATCGTGGTGAAATACCACACACCCACGCCCGCAATGGCAAGGATTACTATGACCACAATGGCCAGAGTCTTATTGCTAGCCAAGTTCCTTTCCTCCACGCGCTTTTTTGCATTCGCTCTAACGCGATGCTGCTCACTGAATGCAACCGTTAGTATTTAAGTAGTTCCAGCCACGTAACCGGATTACGATTAGAATAGCTCCCCGTCCGGGAAAAACTCCGATTCATTGGCGCTAGGTACAGAAATTCGAAACGGTCTGCCTCGCACCCAGGCCACGAATGCAGGGTCACGAGGGGACCAGCTAGTCGCCTTATGGGGCAATTCAGATTCTCCGAAGTGCGCGATAGTAGGTAATCACACCAACTACCATTAAGACAACACCAACGACTGTGATGTAGACCATAGCAGGTCCCACATCTGCCAGCCCAAGGCCCCTCACCATGATATCTGTCACGGCCATTGAGTACTGAGTGTATGGTAATGCCAGAGCAAAGGCCTGCCCCGCAGGTGGAAGCATAAAGAGCGGAAAGAAACCGCCAGTGAAGAACTGCAATGGGATTGCCACCACAGTCTGGATGGAACCGGCCGCTTCGGCGTTCTTCGCAAGACTTGTGATAATGAGGCCTGGTCCAACGGCGCTCATCGACACTAGGACGGTCAGCACAAGGAGAGCCACAAGATCCCAGTTAAGCGATACATCGAAGACGACCACGCCGGTCGCGAGAGCAAGGGCTGCTGAGAGGAGTATCACCACGAGTGTATACAGATACTCTCCCACAAGGAGCGCCGCTGGTGACACTGGCGCCACCATCAAACGATTGAGGGTGCCCCTCTCACGTTCTTGAGCGAGAGACCGAGCCGAGTTGCTCAGTCCAGCCCATAGTATCACTATGCCCAGCGTGCCAGGCACCATGAAGTTGATCCACGACAACTGCACAACAGCGATGTCTGCGTCCTCGGTGGTCGCCCTGACAGGATGCGCAAGGAACTGCATATATGCGGCCTGCACAGGGTCGCCCGTGGAATTCATATCGATGATCCGGTCTTGATACTCCTCTGAGAACCCGTCCACCACTCCAAGCAGGGCCTGTTTCACGACCTGTGAGGCCACGGGATCCGTGGGATCCACAACGATTCGCACCACAGGACTTATCGGCAGTGGAACCGTTGACCCATCTCCCACGTCAAGCCGGTACTGCAATGACAGACATTCTGTGAAATTCTCGGGTATCACAAGGAACGCGTCTATCTCTCTGTGACTCAGCAGATACATTGCGGTGCTATTGGTCTCAGTGTTTCCAACGGCGGAGACCCGAACCGTTGTGAAATTCGTACTCTTCAGAACATCTACCAGGAGATCGCCCAGAGTGCCATTGGTCACCTCTGTGCCGTTCACAAGTGTGGGTTGCCCATCGAGATTGACGACTCCGACGGCGATATTGCCGACACTGCTTCCACCGCCTTCGCCACCGAACACCCAACCCAGCAACAGCAACATCACCACAGGGAACAGGAATACAAAGAACATCGCTCCCCTGTTCCGGGTCAATCGCTTGAACGACTTCTTGGAGTAGTGAAATGTCTGAATGAGAAAGAGTCGCACATCCTTCATGTCATGCCATCTCCGTTCTGGCCTACTCGGCGCCAGCCGCTCCTTCTAGCTCAGCCTCAGCAAGCGTACGTCCTGTGAACTCAAGAAAGACATCTGCGAGGGATGGTGTGGTCACACGCACCTCCCGTATTCGAACGCCCACTTCCCGGGCTGCGCTGACAATGTCCGGCAACGCTGTTTCGGCATGTTCTACCAGTATCCGATACGTCAGTGTGGACTCGGCCTCGGAGGTCTCCAAGGTTACCTTTCTCACCCCATCCAATCTCTTGACGGCGGCCGCATACTCCTCAGACAGGTCTTGCACTACCACCTCAATCGCCTCTCTGGTTTCCATGCGGTCCATCAGCCTCTCAGGGGTGTCTAGAGCGACCACGCGGCCACGGTCCATGATGGCCACTCGATCACACAGTTCCTCAGCCTCGTCCATCAAGTGAGTAGTGAGAATGACAGTCTTTCCGGCATCATTTAGTTGTCTGATTAGTGTCCAAAGACTCAGACGGCTATTGGGGTCCAGACCCACAGTAGGCTCATCGAGAAAGACGACTTCGGGATTGTGGACAATTCCACACGCTATGTTCACCCTGCGCCTCATGCCGCCACTCAGATAGCATACCTGTTGATTGAGCGCATGTTCGTCTAGTCCAACAAAGTCAATCAGCTCGCTGATTCTCCTCCGCAACCTGCCACCAGTGACGCCATTCATCACTCCGAAGAACTGGATGTTCTCAATCGGGGTGAGATAGTCATACACCAGAATGTCCTGAGGAACAACGCCGATGAGACGCTTTGCCTCCTCCCGCTCACGGCGGATGTCGCGTCCCAGTATCGTGACAGTGCCTTCGTCAGGCGCAAGCAATCCCGTCGCGATGCTCGTAAGAGTGCTTTTCCCAGCGCCGTTGGGCCCGAGAAGCCCAAGAATCTCTCCTGATTCGATTGTGAGGGTCACATCACTCACAGCAACAACGTCACCAAAACACCTAGTGACGTGCTCGAACACAACAGCAGGTGGTGCCATCCTTCTCTCCACACGCGCGACAAAAAAGCGACCGTATAAACTTTCGTGCCGATCGCGCCATGTGTGAAGAAACCTCATGCGTTGGTAGTCTCGAATTGACAATGCTCAGGCCCGGGTCTTGTTCTGCCATGGCAACCAGCGGCCATCTGGAGTATTGTCATAGTCTGGGATCTTCTGACATAGAATCTGCTAATAACCTCAGGAAACTTGGACCTGACTAGTCGACCCCCGGACAACAAATTCATGCTGTTGGTGAGTCGTTTCTCCCGTCTTCTTCAAAGGT
>QMYR01000106.1 GCA_003662765.1 Candidatus Thorarchaeota archaeon | reverse complement strand
TGTGGGGCGCATCTCTGAACACCAGGCCCACATCGAGGACGAGCGTCACAAGAATGGGCACTCTCTTGCCCAGAATACTTAACAAACGGCCAGAGCGGGGCACCATGAGTGGCCGAATCCCGACAGAATCTGCCCGATGGTGAGTAAAGCGGTTTGGGGGCCCGAAGAGGGGTACGGGAGAGTTGTCCGACGGAAGCCGGAGCGAAACCTGAGAGCGAGAAGACGCAGAGTGCTGGCAGTAGGAATGACGGAGGCCACGCCGGCGAGAGATCAACTGACAGGTGAATCAAGGATAGTGAGTGACAAGAGGTGGCTCACTGACATTTGTTGTATGGCATGACTGCGCAAGCAGGTGTTCCAGCCGAACTCGTCACAACTCTCTGTATTGCCTCACTAATCTTTGACACAGGGACCTGCGTGTTGTAAGCCATCCGACCCTGTACCATAGAAAACATGGTCATATTATGACATCATCATCCCCGTTGTCGTGCTTGCACTAGCGTCCAACGCCTCTCTCACGAGGAAGGACAGAGGCCGACGATAAGGAAGAATGCCACCACACCAGCAAGCAGTGCTAGCAGGCTGTAGATGTGAAACTGCTTGAGGTAGGCGTGTCCGTCCCCGGTGGTCCGATTGTAAATCTGATAGGAGATTATGCTCGCCATTGATCCAAAGAGCCCTCCAAGGCCGCCGACACTGACGCCCCACAAGAGCGCAGCCCAGTCCGAAGTGAAGTCCACGAGGAGCAGGGTTGCAGGAACGTTGCTGACAATCTGGCTCAATATGACTGCTGAACAGAACACGTCGAAGGAGCAGTTCAGCTGCAGTGTGAAGACCTGCATCATGTTGTCTGTGAAACCGAAGAACGCCACAAACGTCAACAGCAGTGAATAGTCGATTCTAAGGGACTCTCTGTCAAAGAACGCTGCATAACAGAGAGGAACAATGCCCACCCAGAGAGGCAGCACGCGCACGACTGCAAGGCAGAACAGGACGAACAAGACCGCATATGTGAGTCCGTATCTGTCAACAGCACCGCTCACACGAAGATTCGGAACAATGCCATCAGGGACTCTCGCGGCCCAAATCAGAACAAGGAGCAGCTCGATGGCTGCGAACGGGACTATCGCTAGCAACATGGTGAGCAGCGACAGATTGTAAAAACAGAAGATGAGCAGATTCTGGGGATTTCCGAAGGGAGTCAGTACAGACGCTGCATTTGCTGCGATGGTCTCGTAGACAACGAGCTCACGTTTCTTCGGCATGTCAAGGCGAAGAGTGAGTGGGACCACGGCCAGCAGGGCCACATCATTTGTGATGAACATGGAGAGAACGGCTGTGACCAGCACCATGACCAGCCCTCGGTGACTGTGGTTCTGAACGATTCTTGCCGCCACATAGACTATGCCGTGGGTCTCAAGGCCGCGAACGATCACGAGGAACACGAATAGTATCACCAATACCTGTGCATCAAGCACAGAATAGGAGGGAAGACGCCGCAGGATCAATGATGTTGAAACCACTCCCACAATTGCAAGAAGGAGCACGAAATTGCCTGTGAGGGAGCGGCTCAGACGTTCGTCCATGGAACATCACTGATCTGTTGAGTGGACTACAGTTCGAGAACGGAGAAGTCCACCGACTCGCCCACAATCCTCTCAATCGTGGCAATCTTCTGGTGGTCCTCGGGACGAATCGACCCAACCAGTCCGTCAACGAGCTGACTCGTGGCAAATGTGTCCTTATCGGTGACCATGATTGCCGTACTCGTTTCGCGCGCCCTAGCTACAGTCCTCACATCCGGGCCTATGCCACCCGTTAGGATCAACAGGTTCGTATCGGTTTCAAGCGCAGCAAGGCACACATCCGCTCTGTCGCCGCTTGTGATCACAGCCTTGTCTTTTGCACGACGGAACCACTTCAATGCGTTCTCAGGAGCCATGCTTCCAACCATGAACTCGGTGATTGGAACGTCCAGCCTGTCCTCGCCAAGAATCATTTTGCCCTCCAGCACTTCTCGAATGTCACGGATTGATGGAGCAAGTAGCTCCTTGTGCTGGACGAGCATACCCATGAGGCGCATGCCGTGGGTTTCAAGCAGCGGCCCAATCTCTTCTTCCACCGAGTGTTTCAGCATCGGAGGAACGATTGTCAAGACCACGTTCACACTCTCAGCACCATGTGCCTCGAAAAACTCGCGGCTCCACAGTATCTCGTCAATGACATCAAAGTCGTCAAACGCCACAACAAGAATAACCTCAGCACCTAGCTCCCGTGCAATCTCTGGGGCCGAGAGACCAACGTGGAGAAGGTCATATGGTGCCTTGGCACCCTCAATGATGACAATGTCATATCCCTTTGAAACGTGGTCGTGACACTCTCTGATACGACTGAGGAGTGCCTCTCGACCCGTCTTAAGAAACTCGTCGTAGCTGGCGCGGGTGCGAACAATGGGATTGATCACTTCCGGTTCGAAGGGTAGCGAGAGATGCTCCTTCATCAAGATCGCATCAGGGTCCACTGAAAATGCCTCTTGGAAGGGGTAGCTCCGCTCGCCAATGGGCTTGAAGTATGAAACTCGACGCCCAGCCTCTCTCGCTCTGGCGGCCAGTGCAAGCGCAATGAGTGTTTTACCAGTCGAAGACTTGCCAGCAACTAGAACCTCTTTGGTCATCGTATCACCCCGAGATTGTCATCTTCACATCCACTGCACAGACGCCCTTACCCCGTTCGTAACCGAACAACGGATTGATGTCCATCTCGACTATGTCCTCAATATCCGTGACCAGCTGGCTGACCTTGAGTATGATGTCTTCCAGTGCCTTCGTGTCACTTGGCGCCTGGCCACGCACGCCCTTCAACAGTGTGCTGATCTTCGTTTCGGAGATCAGCTCACCCACATCAGAGCGCGTCATTGGAGCCAGCCGGAAGGCCACATCTTTCAGATAGTTGACGAATATGCCGCCAGCGCCAAACATGATCAGCGGACCAAACTGCACGTCCCTGGAGCAACCTACTATCAGCTCCCTGCCCTGCTCGACCATCTCCTGTACGTCCACACCATAGATTATGGCCTTGGGTTTGTGCTCCTTCACGTTCTCCAGTATCTCTCGGAAGGCCGTCTCCACCTCTTCGGGTGTCTTCAGGCCGACCTTGAGGCCACCAACGTCACTCTTGTGGATAATGTCAGGGCTTGCAATCTTGAGCACCACAGGGTAGCCAAGCTCCTCTGCAATGGCCTTGGCCTCGTCGGCGGTGCGAGCCAGTCTAATGCGTGCAACAGGAATACCGTACGCCTCTGCAATCTCGTGGGCCTCACTACCGAGCAACACACGCCGACCCTCTTCTCGTACCCGTTCGATCACCTTCATGGCACGCTCGCGGTCGACAGGAAACCGTGGGATCTCTTCGTCCTTGAGACTGTCCCTACGTACCGTGTACTTGTAGAGCTCGGCAAGAGCGTGTACCGCCCTCTCCGGGAAGTCAAACACGGGGATGTTTCCGTCAGTGAGGACAATCCGAGGATATACCATCGAGTTGCCGCCCATGAACACAGCGAGCAGCGGCTTGTGTGGGTACTCCTTGTGAACCTCGACGAGAACCTGAGCGGTCTCGGGAATCTGCGTCATTGCCTGAGGCGTCAACAGTACGATGACGGCGTCTACGTTCTCATCCCGCAGAGCAGCCTCAGTGCAGATGCGATAGTCCTCGGCGCTGGCCGTTCCCAGTGCGTCAATTGGATTGTACACTGATGCAGCAGGCGGCAGGTGCTTCTTGAGAAAGTCGATGGTCTCAGGCGAGAGCTGGGTCACCTCAAGTCCATTCGCCTCGCATGCATCCGTTGTGAGTATGCCGGGACCTCCCGCGTTCGTCACAATCGCCACACGATTGCCTGCGGGCAGGTGCATGTCATCGTACACGTTGGCCACATCAAACAGCTCGGCGATACTGTCTGCCCGTATGACTCCGCACTGTTTGAACGCAGCCTCATAGGCGGTGTCACTGCCGGCAAGAGATCCCGTATGGGAGGACGCCGCCCTCGCACCCGCCTGGCTCACGCCGGACTTCACAACAAAGATTGGCTTCTTCGGGACAACCTTTCTGCAGACCTCCATGAACTTCTTTCCGTCTGCAACGGACTCTATGTAGAGGAGGATGAACTGTGAGTCAGGATCACGACCAAATGCCTCAACAAAGTCGGCCTCATCAAGCTGCGCCTTGTTGCCCAGACTGACAAACTTCGAGAAGCCAATCTTCTCCATCAGGCTCCAGTCGAGAATTCCTGTCATCAGAGCGCCCGACTGCGACGCAAAGGCAATGGTGCCCTTCTCGGGCGTGCCAGAGGAAAAGGAGGCGTTGTAGGGGCGTGAGAGATTAATCAGGCCCAGACAGTTCGGTCCCTGAAGCACCATTCCGTACTTCTCGCAGATCTCTACAAGCTTCTTCTCGGCCTCTGCACCTTTGTGGCCGACCTCCTTGAAACCGGCCGTGATGACTATCAGCGCCTTGACTCCCTTCTGCCCGCATTCCTCCACAACGGGCAACACGAACTTGGCAGGAATAACAACTACCGCGACATCGACCTCGCCCGGGATGTCGCCAATCTTGCGATACACGGTGTGACCGAGAATCTCGCCGCCCTTCGGGTTGATGGGGTAGATCTTGCCGTCGAACCCGCTATCAATAAGGTTCCGCATGACATTGTTGCCGAGCTTACCCCTCTTCGCTGAAGCGCCGATGACGGCTATCGAGCGTGGGTTGAACAATACGTCAATGCCCTGTTGTCGATCCATTGCCTTCACTTACCAGCCTTCTGGACGCCTGAGTACCACTATGTCTCCGTTAAAAGAGTCACGTTGTTGCACAAGTGCAGACAGCCGTCCAACACCCTGCAACCGGATTGTCAACCGCAAGACGCTACAGCTTGAGTTTGAAGATGTACTCGTCGTCTGCCATGTTCAGGCGACTCTCAACGATCTTTCCAGTCTTGTGCAGGAACCGAATCATCGGATAGTTCTGCGGGTGGACATAGGCCACGAAGGTTTCGATGCCCTTGCTCTTTGCGATTCGCATCAGGTGGTTTAGCATGAAACTGCCTATGCCGCGATGTTGATACTCATCCTGCACAAGCAGTGCGAACTCCGCCTCGTTCCTGCTGCGGTCTAGGAGGTACCGGGCTGCACCGATTATCTTCTCCGCTTCACCCTCCTCATCTGGATGAATCACTGCGACAATGGAAATGTCACGGTCTTGGTCCACGTTGTAGAACTCGTGGAGGGTCTGGCGTCTGAGACTCTTGAGAGGAGCTAGGAACCTGAAGAATATGCTCTCCTCTGAGAGGTCATAGAAGAGGTCCTTGATTCTGTCGGCGTCGTCAGGTCGAATGAGCCGAAAGTGAACCTCGATTGGCCCCTCTGGACCTTGGAAGATCTCCGACGTTTCGTACTCCGTGGCGAAATACGTCCCCTTGGAGAGGAACGGCACTTGGTCCTCGAAGACGTACTTCATCGCCTTCGCAGCCTCCAGCAGTTCGTTCCTGAACTTGGGGTGGGCGATTGCAATCAGCGAGAGGACACGCTCGCGAATGGTCTTCCCGTGTAGAGATGCAAGACCGTACTCTGTCACAACGATATCCACGTCGCCTCTTGTAGTCACAACGCCCGCACCCTCACTGAGTTGAGGCACGATACGGGAAACTGTGCCATTCATTGCCGTTGATGGCATGCATATGATGGCCTTGCCACGAGGAGACCGCTTTGCTCCCCTGATGAAGTCCACTTGGCCACCAATTCCCGAGTAGAACTTCGGACCAATGGAGTCGGCACACACTTGGCCCGTCAGGTCAATCTCCAGCGCCGAGTTTATGGCGACCATCTTGTTGTTCTGAGCGATGACATATGGGTCATTGACGTACTCTGAGGGGTGAAACTCGAAAAGCGGGTTGCCGTCTACATAATCGTAGAGCTTCTTGCTCCCCATGATGAAACTGGCGATAACCTTCCCTGGATGTAGGTTCTTCTTCTTGCAAGTGACAATGCCGGCTTCTATCAATTCAATCAGGCTGTCACTAAACATCTCAGTATGAATTCCAAGATCTCGTACGCCAGTCTCCAGTAGGCTCGTGCAAACAGCCTGAGGCAGCGCGCCTATTCCAAGTTCCAGCGTGGACTCGTTCTCGACAAGCCGCGCCACGTACAGCCCAATCTGACGAATGGTCTCGTCGGGCTCGGGCGGGTGAAACTCTACTATCGGCTCCGTATACGGGACCAAGTAGTCGATGTCCCGAACGTTGATGAAGGTGTCGCCATGAGTGAGAGGCATGCGCTCGTTAACTTGGGCAATGACCATGTCGGCGGTCTCCGCAGCCGACTTTGTTATATCAACAGAGATGCCGAGGGAACAGAATCCATGTTCGTCCGGAGGGCTGACTTGAATGAGCGCTACGTCTAGAGGCATTCGGCCGCTTCGGAAGAGCCGTGGAATATCTGAGAGCATAATAGGAGTGTAGTCAGCTCTGCCTTCGATGACGGCATCTCTCAGATTGTCGCTGATGAAGAAGGCGTTGTGCCTGAATTGATTCTGGAACTCAGGATCAGCAGAGGGGGTCTCTCCGAGAGTGAGTAGGTGAACAATCTCGTTGTCCGCCATCACGTCTGCATTCTTGGCCAGTGCCTGAACAAGGTGAATTGGCACACCGCACCCCGTACCCAGAAAAATCCTGCTTCCCCGTCGAATCTTTCGGATTGCTTGATCCGCCGTCAGCATTTTGCTCTTATATCGCTCCAACCAGTCCTTCATCTTTACCTCGGCCATCAGTAATCCCGAGTCACACTTCGAAACTCCCCACATAAAGGGATTTACCTCGCGACCATGAGGGGACACCCAGCCATTAAGTCAGGCCGTGTATAGGAAAGACCAGTTCTTTCAGTCCTTTGATGGTGCGGTCAACCGCGTTGCGAATCTTGGACACATTCTCAACCTCTATCCGGTGGGGCCTATCCGTCCAACCCACACGCGTCACCTTCAAGCCAAGACGCTCGCACATCTCCGCCCATTCGAGGGGTACAGTGGGGGGAAGACACACACCCGCCATGTCCGCAAGAACTAGCGACCACACACGTGCAACAGTCACCGGATCGTAACCTCCACCACCCACAGCGACAAGGTTCTGCTTTCCGAGATGCACCATCTCCCGAACTGTCCGAGAGAGGCGCTGGTACGTGTCAAGAGTGAGCATGAGATCTGCAAGAGGGTCATTCATGTGAGCGTCCGCCCCGACCTCCCAGAAGACAAAGTCAGGTTGATACGCCTCCCAGAGAGGGATCACGATCTCCTCAAAGGCACGCCAGTACTCCACATCGTCTGTGAGAGGTGGGAGGGGAATGTTGACCGAGTAGCCCTTCCCGGGGCCGGTCCCAATCTCCTCGATACCGCCAGTCATCGGGAAAAAGCCCATGCTCTTCTCATGAATCGAGATTGTGAGAACATTAGGGTCGTCGTAGAATGCCGCCTGTGTGCCGTCGCCGTGGTGGACATCTGTGTCCAAGTACAGTATACGTACATCAGGACGTAACTGTTTCAGAACCTTGAGGGACACAACGCAGTCGTTCAAATAGCAGAAACCGGCGGCCTTGCTCTCAAGAGCATGGTGAAATCCTCCAAAGAACGAGAACGCGTTCTTGAACCTGCCCTCCGCAACACCCACGACAGCGTCGATTGTGGCGCCGACAGTGTATGCCTCGTACTCATGCATGATCGTGAACACTGGACACTCTGGCGATGGAGGGCCAAACCTCTTTGAGAATGCATTCCCCATGTTTCCGAACAGCTCCAGAGTTTCAACATAAGAGGGGTCGTGAAAGAGCGTGAGCTCGTCGCGTGTGGCGCGGCGCATGGGCTCGACCTGAACATGTGGTGGAGATGTCAGACCCGTCATTGCAACAAGGCCCCAAGTGACCTCAAAACGCGTCGGATTCCAAAACGGGTTTGGGGCGCCTTCCATTCTCTCAATCTCATCCATGCCTTCTATGGCCAGAATCGCGTCGGGGCTGTAGAGAGCCGTAGGTTGGACCAATTGTTCGCCTCCATGTCGCACTGAACACGGTCACTATTCCCTACTTAGGCATACCGCAACGTCACCACTCACAACCGTTGCCTACTCCAAGGGCCTTGTAGTCTATCAGATGAGGAGCGAGTCAAGCACTTGCGAATCAGTCAATCGCCGCACTGTGATTCTGTTGCTGGCAGTACTTGCGATGCTCCGATGGCACAGGGCCACTTGGTGTCACGGAGTTGGCAATCTCCAGAATGCCTTTGTCCAAAGCTCGACCCAAGCACCGATGATTTCAAGGGTCCTTGCCCATGGGCGCTCCGACTACCACTCGCCAGAGAAGAAGACGACCCACGCAACTACTCCCTTCAGGTTACTCCTGATGTCTTGGTCGAGCCGGTAGAGGGTCGAGCCACTTGAGGACATGATTGTGTTGGACCCGAGCCTGAACCTCGTGGACCCGCTACTGCTCATAATGGCCGAGTCACTGTAACGTGCAATCGTGCTTCCTGAGGAGTTGG
>QMYR01000105.1 GCA_003662765.1 Candidatus Thorarchaeota archaeon | reverse complement strand
TCGAAATCGTGGAGTAGAGAACATGTTCACCACGCTGCGGTGCTAGTCGCGCAGACGGGACTCAGCAAACAGACGGTGAGTGCCGTCCCGTTGACAGAGAGTGAAAGATGCTAATTCAGTCGTGAGATCTATCCTCGTGTACGCCTGAATTGCGGCTCCCCGTATCCGACGCGATAGGAGCGTTCCGCCATTGTAGATCACCATACTGTTCAATCGCCACATCCAAGGTACGTGGCGATGCCCGTTGAGGACAAGGGAACATCGGGCTTCTTCGAGCGTACCCAGAACGTCACCTGCATCCTGAACAACATTATGCTCTCGGCCGGTGTGCGGGACCGGAACTAAGTGATGGTGGAGCACAAAGATCCTGACACGATCACCCGCCCTAGCAAAGAACTCGCGAATGTCAGAGTAGTATGCACGCCCGACATGGCCGGCATCATTGTCCGGTTCAGCACTATCTGCAGCGTAGATTGCCACACCTTCGGACTCATAGGTCTTGAACCGTGTACCGAAGAGGCGTTCGAAGTGAGCCGCACCGTAGTTTCGCTCATCGTGATTTCCAGGCACGATGACAAGAGGAACCGAGATACCTTCGACAGCCTCGTAGAAGGTTTCATACTCCTCTATGAGGCCGTCTGATGTCAGGTCGCCAGTGACGAGAACCACGGGATTCACCGAGGCCTGAGCGTTCTTCTCAATCTCATCAACAACTCTTCTGAACTCTGCTGCGTCCACTCCCGGCTCGCCAATGTGGATGTCACTCATGTGGAATATCGTCATGATCTGTTCAGGCATCCGACCACCGCACACCTCACGTCACTCCATGGAGATAAAGCTGTCAGGTGGAGGCAGGAATCACGAAGACTAAGACCTAAACCGGGAACGGCTCATGCCTGAACAGTCTGCGAGGTGACTCGATGTGCAGAATAGGATACATGGTGAGCCGTACGTCAAGGCAACTGCGTCCAAGCCACTCTTGCCATTGGCCAGGCGCGGAAACCACCGCGTAGGCAGTGTCTTCCGTTGCCAGAACGGTGCATTCCAAGGTGTTTCCAGATACGGCCTTCTCGACCAGCGCAGGGGGCCCCACCAGCAGGTAGTTGGGTCGGATACCGACATGGTTGAAGTCTGGAAGTAGGACGACATGTTTGGAGTTGAGTAGCGACCTGACTCTCTCGGGTGAACCAATAAGTGAGTTGCGAAGTATCTGCGGATCGCCGATGGAGAGTCGTTCGAGCACGGCCCGTTCGCCAGGGGGAAGAGTGTTCTCTCTCATCTCTAGACGCACATAGTACGTCGGATGAAACTCAGTCACAACCCCGAGTCGTTGGAGCGCCCATCTCAGAACAGCACTGCCGTGACTCACAACTCCACCCGGCTTCGGAAAGACATCGTCGATGTCCAGACGATATGAGAAGAGGTTCACGCGTTCACCCTGTCCCAGCACAAAGCAGAGTCTTCGCGGGCCACTTGTGGACGAGTAAGTGATCTCAGCAAGAATGACAGAACCATCGGCCGGGGGTCCGTCAACCACTCCCAAGTAAGTGCCCAGTGGAAGCACATTGCAGACCGCGCGTGGACCCAAGTGAATACTGGGCAGTTCATGTTTCGCCGACTTCAGTCGAGCCGGCCTTGACAGTGTGTTGCACAGACCTCGAATCGTATGAATATCCCCAGTTCCCAAGGACACTTCTATCGAGTTGTGAATGGCCTCCAGTGCTTTCAGCCAATCGGAGAGAGACCTGTCTCTAGGGGCACGCTCAATCGCGGAAACCAACCAGCGAAAGCCGTTTCCCAGATAGGTAGCAGTATGTTCGATAAGATGTCTGACAACTGGTAGCGTCGAATCGTCCTTGCTGGCCTTCAGCCACTGATTCTGAAACCGTGAGCGGGGCTCGCTCTTCAGCTGACTGAGTGCCACCGCGTTGCCCACAAGTTGAGAGATAGTTTCACAGCGGCGGTTCGGATCAAGATGTGTCAGAAATGCAACCCGAAGAGCAAGACCCTCGACCCATGCGGCACGAAGAGCAGGTTCCTCAAACAGGAATGTGCCGTCGGCCTGCACATTGACCCCAAATGATTGACCAGCACTCACCGATTCCTTAGGTGTGACAAAGATTGCAGGAAACTCAGGCTCGCTCCGCGCAAGAATCCTCGCAACACGCTTGATCGAACGCGCCAATAGCGAGCGAATCCCCTCAGTGGCCTCCATCCTCAGCTCTTCCTCAGTGGGCTCCCGAGGCTTCTCGAACTTGGTTATCAGACGCGAGGTCTTCCGAATCTTTGCATACACGTCTGCCTCCAAGTTCTCTCCTAGCAGCATCCTTGCGGCGGCATCGAAGAAGTATACTCGCACTCTGTCACGATTTATGACGGCAACGAGAAAGGCGATTCCTGCCAGGCGCCGAAAGTGCTTCCTGATTGTGGATGCCTTCACTCTCAAGACCTCGACCGCCAACGCACCGGTTTCTCGGAACTGACGCTCACCGAACTCTGCCAGTGCCCTAGGAATCTGCCGTGCGGTCCTGCTCATTGTGACCACTGGGCCAGAGGTAGTATCCACTCAATTAAGAATGTGGTTCTCCCAATATAATGCCGTCTGCAATATACTCTTAACCCGTCCGACTCCGAACAATTCTCTGTGTGATGCTATGCAGACCGCAGACCTGACCATGTTGATCATTTGGTGGGTCGTGCCGATGGTTATACTCCTCGCGCGCGCCGCTCTTGCCGCCTACAGGACACGCCAGAAGAGAACCGAACTTCGAGAACTCGAAGAGAGGGCCACGCCATTCACAAGAAGGCTGTAGCCGAGAGCGAGAAGGGCCTCATGCGCTCTCCTCGATTTCCTCAGACTCTTTGAGAACCGACTCATACATGGGCATGAGCAAATCTCGGGTTGGAGTAGTGTTCATCACAACGTCAAGTATCTCGTTATTGCGAAGAAGCATACATCCCAAGAACTCGTAGATGTACTTGTCTAGACGAATGTTCACACCACGACGCGGCACCTGCGTGAGAAACAGAACTATACTGAAGTCCCCTCGCGGTAGCTGATTGAGAATCCCGCGTTTCATGTCAGGCTGGAGTTCCTCTTCTAGTTGCCTAGTCGCTATACCCCGTTCGATGAAGTTGTACCGAATTCGTTCAAAATCGCCCGTGGCGCTCTTCTTGGGCCTCAAAAATGATATGGAGTAGCCCAGGCGCTTCAACGAGTTATAGCCGATAAATGTACGATAGAGAGGCGGACAGAGTTCCTCCAACTCTACTTTTCTAAGTTCGATGATCCGACCGTCTCGGCGCACTTTGAGGTTCATCGTGGCGTCCTCCTCGCCTTGGCCCCAGAACACAATATTCTCCACGTCGAGTCGGATAAATCCTGTGGAACATCAATCGCGGAGAGCACCCTCTCTCTTCAGAAGGGCGACCTTTGTGTCAATTCCGAGACCATAACCGCCGAAACCGTTCGCCGATATAACTCTGTGGCATGGAACAAGCGGAGCAAAGCGATTCGTTGCCATGACGTTTCCGACAAAACGTGCCGCATTGGGCATCCCCGCCATCGAGGCCAGCTGACCATAGGTGACCGTCTGGCCCCGAGGGATTCTCAGGGTGGCCTCAATTACTGCCCTCTGGCGTTCGGTCAGCCCGGAATAATCGAACCTGATCGATGAGAGGTCAACAGGTCGCCCCTCAAAGACGTCAAATACTGCCTCAAGTAACACGAGATCACTCGAACTAGTGCTCTCAGGCAAGTTCTGGCCGCCAACCGCAGTGAGAGCCTCTTCGCGGCTCCGCCTAGGCAATGATGTGGCGTAGAGTCCACGGGATGTGAATACGCCTGCCACATACAGCCCGCCGCGTTCCATCACGGCCACGTGTGCGTCGGACGGCGATGTGACCATCATGTGTCATCTCATACAGTTTCGGCACATCTCTTCACTACAAGGGCAAGCTGAGCAGAGAGATCCGGATTGCTCTTCTTGGAGCCGACTACGCACCAGCCGCCGTCGCTTCTCTGCGTTCGGACGATAAGCTCGATCCCCTGCACCACAATCTCACGTTCCAAATCCGTCTTGGGCGGCACGACGGCCGCAAGATCGACCATGTCAAACGTGAAACCACTCTCAATGGAGTGTTTGAGATGTTGAAAGAGCGCTGCCCGGCCATTGACGTAGACTTCGTTGTCCTCGCTGACACCCACCGCCCTCAACGCGGGAAGGATGTTGCCTGTTCCCAAGGGGTCAGACTCTGCATGGCCCACATAGTCGGGCCAGTGCCCGTCTTCGTATTGGTTATACAGAAGGAAGTCTCTCGCCCGCCTCAGGCGTTCCTCGTTCTCGTACTTTGCTAGGCAGAGGGCCTCCAATGCCTTTCCGGTGAGCCACGTGATACTCTTGCCGACGGGGTACCACTCACGGCCCTCGGTCGCACCGAACTTGTCTTCGATGTAGGAATTGAGATTCATGGTCTCAGCGAAACCACCGTCATTCTTCTGGCGAGAAACGAGAAATCTCACCATTCGATCAACCAGATTGCCCACATCCAAACCTAGCTGGACTAGGAGTTTGAGAATCTCGGCTGTAGTCTTTGCAGAACTCGGAGAACCCGGCTTGACATCAAAGGGGACTCCCCCATCTTTATTCATGATTGCACGGACTATGGCGATTAGTTCTCGGGTTGTTTCTTCAGGAATCTCGTAACCTGCAGCTGCAATCCGGAGCTTATCCAACACATTTCCATTCTCCAGCACAAAACTCTTCACATCATAAACAAGGTTGACTTTCAAGGGGCATCCTCCTATCAACGTGCTTGCCGGACCAATTGTGGCCCATGAGAGAACGATATCTGAATTGCGTCCCCGTATTGACAATAAGACCTCCAGCCCGGCCATAATAAAGGTTGTTCGGAAGGAGCGTCAGTCAGAGTCTTCGAACTGAAGGTACTCCAGTATCTGCTTTCTCCGCTCTCGACGCTCGTCCTCCGACAACTCCTCATAGCGCTTCTCTTCTCCCTCGACTATGACTATCTTCTCACGCGGGGAGTGCTGTATCTTGAACTCCACACGGTAATCCTCGTCCTTCTTGTCAAGAGATCGCTCATGACCACACTCTCGACACTTCAGGATGACCTTGCCGTCCTTTCTCTGAGGCAGCATGAGCGCCCCGCACTTCTCACAGAATTCCAAGCTGATACCCCAGTCAGCGTTCTAGGCTCTTCGGGCCGTGCATATTTTGGATTTAAGTTTGACGTTCATGCGCACATGCGTATTAATTGCAACGGTTTCCTGATTGTTTGTCGAGAATTATGCGGCACACCAAAAGAAAGACTCTTATCCAAGGCATATCGAGCGGCCTCCAGTGGCCGTGAGCGAGTAGAAGGCCGGCACACAGTCGCTAGGATGTGAGAGATACATGGTACGTGTCATTCCCTTCAGGGCGTACAGGTACAATGAGGCAAAAGCGGGCGACCTGTCCAAGCTTGTATCGCCCCCTTACGACATCATCAAGGGCGAGAAGATTGACAAGCTTCAGTCAATGTCGCCGTACAACATCGCTTGGATTATCAGAAACAAGCCACAGCCCACAGACACAGAGTCGAACAACCAGTACACGAGAGCGAGGGATCTGCTCAACAAGTGGGTGGACGAAGGCATACTTGTACAGGATGACTCCGAGAGCTTCTACGTGTACGGACAGGACTTTGAGGTCTATGGCCGGAAGTTGTTCAGATTCGGTTTCATAGGGCTTATTGAACTCGAGGAGTTTGCTACAGAGGCCCCGAGGGATGGCAAGTTTTCTGGAGTGCTTCAGCACGAAGAAACGCTCCCGAAGGACATACAGGACCGGCTGAACCTTTGCCGTCAGGCCCTTGCTCAGTTCGGCCAGATATTTGTCATATACCCGGATCACGAGGGGGCAGTCGACGCGATATTACTGAGAGCGATGGAGAAAGACCCCATAGCCGATGTGACGGACTACGAGGGAGTCAGACACAGGCTCTGGAGGATTGACGACCCGCAGGAGACCTCAAGAATCACAGAACTGATGCGGGACAAATACGTGATTATCGCAGATGGCCACCATCGATACAAGACTGCGCTCGCTCTCGCCAAGGAACGCCCCGACATCGCGGCTGCAAGATACAGAATGATGACGTTCGTAAACATGGCAAACCCCGGCCTTGTCGTCTTGCCAACGCACAGACTTGTGCAGAATCTCGAAGACTTTTCGGTTGAGCGACTCCTCTTGGGCATCCGCGAACACTTTGATGTAGACACCTTTGAGAACAGAGAAGATATGTTCAAAGTGATGGAGGAGAAGTTCAATTCAGGAGAACATGCGTTTGGGCTCTTCGTTGACGACGGCAATTTCTACGTTCTCACGCTGAGGGACGTTAGCATAATGGATGAAGTTCTTCCCGACAAGTCCAAAGAACTACGTCAACTCGACGTTTCAATTCTCCACGCACTGATTCTTGATAGAATCCTCGGCATTGACAAAGAGAAGCTTGCTCAGGGCACAATGAGTGGCAGTGGCTATGTTGTTTACATCAAGGGAATAGGAAATGCCGCGGATGAGGCGATACAGGCTGTCAAGAACGGGGCGCAGGCCGTCTTCTTCATGAATCCCACGCGGGTGGAGGAGGTCGAAGCGGTCTCTAGGAACTTCGAGGTCATGCCGCAGAAGAGCACCTTCTTCCAACCCAAGGTGTGGACGGGATTTACGATAAACAAGCTGACATGAAAGGTGACGAATATGGCTCACAGAGTTTACAACTTCTACCCCGGGCCCGCAACACTGCCGTTGCCGGCGCTGGAGAAAGCACAGAAAGAGTTCCTCGACTATGCAGGCACCGGGATGTCGGTGCTTGAGATCTCGCATAGGTCAAAGGAATATGACAAACTTCATCATGAGGCCATGGATCTGGTCCGTGAGCTGCTCAATCTGCCTGACGACTACAAGGTCATGTGGCTCCAGGGAGGAGCCTCGACTCAGTTCTATCAGGTGCCGTTGAACCTTCAAGTTCCAGGCAAGCCGATGGAGTACGTCAACACGGGAGGCTGGTCCACAAAGGCCATCAAGGAGGCCAAGTACTTCGGTGACGTGAGGGTCATCGCGTCGTCCGAGGACGAGGGCTTCTCATATGTGCCCCAGAATGTTGAGTTCAGCGATGATATCGCCTATGCTCATATCACGACCAACAACACACTCTACGGTACAGAGTGGCACTACATCCCCAAGGTCCCGGATGACGTGCCGCTTGTTGCAGACATGAGTTCCAACATCATGGACAAGGTCATTGACATCAAGAAGTTCGCCGTGATGTACGCGGGGGCGCAGAAGAACCTCGGTCCTGCTGGCGTGACGCTTGTCATTGTGCGTGAGGACCTTCTGGATAGGGTTCCAGAGAACACTCCCACGATGCAGAGGTGGAGCACGCACGCGAACAAGGACTCCCTGTTCAATACGCCACCGACCTTCGCCATCTACATTTGCAAGCTCGCGTTGGAGTACATAAAGGAGCGGGGCGGTGTGCCTGCGCTCGAGAAGGTGAACCGGGAGAAGGCGAAGATTCTGTACGATGTGATTGATTCCTCGGATGGCTTCTACAAGGGCCACGCTCGACATGACTCGAGGTCGCTCATGAACGTCACGTTCAGGCTTGCGTCTGAGGAGCTCGAGCTGAAGTGCGTCGAGGAGGGTGCAAAGAGAGGCCTAATCGGCCTGAAGGGCCACAGGTCAGTCGGTGGTATGCGAGCATCCATATACAATGCAATGACACTTGAGGGAGTGAAGGCACTAGCCGAGTTCCTGAAAGAGTTCCAAGAGCAGAACCAATAATTCCGCGGCCATCTGTGGACCGCGGGCATAGATGTGTCAAGACACGGCCCCCGAAGAAGGGGGCCGCTATTTCTTTCCTCGTGAGTCGAGTCGGGCGTGGAGAATTGTGTTTCTCAGCGTGGTTGCTTGTTCTCGATTAAGAACACCAGCATATACTCTCGTCATCTGAGCATCGTTCACAGCAACATCCGCCATTCTCATCCCCATAGCCTCAAAGAACTCTCTCAGCACGGTGACCAACGAGATCAGAGCACCACGAGGTAGTTTTCCTCCCAGCAGCTCAGGACAAGAAGAGCAATCCAAGACCACGTAAGTATTCTCTGAGTCGACAAGGGTTTCAACAATGACCCTCTTGCGTCGACCAGTGAGCCGGGCGCGGATGCCAGAATCCAATAGTACCTCGAAGTGGTCCAATCTCTTCATGGCAATGTCCTCTGTACTGGGGCCCTGCGGGCTGGTCGTCGGCTCAATCACCGTCGGATATAAGCAGTTCCGAACGAGGTGATGTCCCTACTGAGATCGACGCCGCGACCAGAAGACCGACAGAAGGACCAACGCAATGACCATTCCTAGCATTGCTGCGAGCAACAGGGGGTCAGGTTGAGTTGGAAGGGTCGCGCTTGTGGTTGGAGATGTTGTTGTTGATGTCGCTGTTCCCGTTGTAGTAGTGGTTTCAGTAGAAGTCGTAGAGGTGGTTGTTGTACTCGTGGTGCTCTCTGATACCACATAGTACAGAGTATCGGAAACGGCGTGGTT
>QMYR01000104.1 GCA_003662765.1 Candidatus Thorarchaeota archaeon | reverse complement strand
TACATCGCCGCGATGGCCATCCCTGTGACGATCAGCCACGGCACGAGATGGTTCAGCACAGTCATGGAGGCCTCACGGGCATACTGTCTGGCGTGGCCCTCCGACCACGCGCCAGCCCGGACCATCATTGCGCTAAAGTAGGTGGCTCTGGGAACGTACGCTTTTCCTGCGACTATGGCAATGCCGGCCCACAGCACCTGAATCGCAATGCTGAGTGCCAGACCCAAGAGAAACGGGACCGATGCGAGCAGTAGCCACACACAGAGGATGTCAGGAATGACGAACAGAATCACGAGGGCCGTGATGATCCCAGTCCGCCTTATGGTCCAGTCGTGATGCCTTCGAATCTTCTCCAAGACGACGGCCTCGGCTATGGCACCACGGGAGAACTCTGCCGAGATTGAACGGCGAATGTGCAGGACCCTACCATCATCTGAGAAGCCGGGCCGACGACGCAGATGCAGTGTTGTTAGGACGCCGTCACGATGGGCGGCATCGGCCCTCACAACGTCCGGGGGATTGACCTCAAGCAACTCGCATATCTCCGTTGCCTCGCTGAGCAGTCTCTGCGCCTCGTTGTCGGTCCAGTCAAGTGAGTTGACGCCCATATTGTCAATTCGCCACCTAGAACCGCAGTCCCTACTGATGGACTCGGATTGGATTCGATTGGGGTTGGAAACCTAATGAGGCCATGCCGCCGTCAGCCGCATGATCGCGACCTAGACAGATACGTATTCCGGTCAATGTGCGCGGTACCGACAAGAACAGCAGGAGCCTCGCATTGGAAACCGACGACGACCAGACAGTTCCCGCATGAAGACCACACTGAGTTGTGCTGCAGACAGCCCTCCGCGCGGAGATCTCCCCAAGAGGCCACAGCAAGTTTCGCGACCAACGACTGCCCCTCCTCTAGGCTCCCGCTCGCCCCATCTCCGAGGACGAACGAACTCACCCAGTCAGCCATTGGTGGCGTCTCATTTCCCTCCAACATGAGCCACCACGCCTCGTCACTGAGTCTATTGCTCATGGGGACCGTGAACTCGTAGTGTGAATACATTGCCCCTTGGGCCAAAAACACATTTCCCTCATGATCGGGCACAGCCACTATGATGCACATCGGATTCCCAGTTGCCTCTTCCAAGACGGTCCCGGTGGTAGAGTCCGTGTGGACATCCGCGACCAGTGCGGCTCGTCCGCCCTCCCTCTTCGTTCCCTCGATGTCTGCAATGTAGTCACCTATGTTTCTCAAGAGCTGCTCATCGGACTCGTCAAGGGCGACTCCAGAGAGTTCTTTCTCAGAGATTGACTTCAGTCTCAGAACCAGCCACTGCAAGTCTTCCAACTTAGAGATGACATCGATATCGTCTATCTGCCGAGCCGCAAGCCCCGTCCTCAGCATGTCGCACAGAGACGCCACCCTTGCGAACAGTTCCGGAACCGGTTCGACATAACCGGGCGGCGGTGTGGGCATGCCGTAGTAGTATGAGTACGACTGTTTGGTATACAAGATCGTGTCGTGCCTCAGTTCCGTCCACGTCCCAAGGCATGTGACCAGTTGTTTGTTCACCCACTCGGAAACACGCATGAACGAGGGGTGACCAGGTGCTGGCTTCATCAGGAGCGTCTTGAACGAATAGAGCCACAGCCAGTATAGGCTCTGAGTCCACGAGTCCATTGTGAAGTTCGAGAACATCTCTCTCAACATCATCATCTGTTCTGTATAGTTCGTGTACGACTTCTCGTCCTCAAGGAGTTCCCACGCTCGTTCAGAGCCGAGAGCCGCCATGATGTCGAGGGCCTTGGGTAGACACCTGAATGGGACCTGACTATGGGTGAGCTCGCTGAACACATACGAGTCCGGAACGAATCTCTGGCCGAGGAACCGGAGGCCCTTTGTGCCAGTTATGCTCTTGAAGTCCTCCAAGAAGCAGGACAGTATCTGTGGTGGCCTGAGGTTGTCCGCCGTCGCCATGAAGACGCCGAGCCTACTGGGATTGGTCAGTTCAGTGTAGTTACGTGGGTTATCGTATACAGTGTCGATGATGGCCTGATACTCGTAGAGGGAGAGATCATCACTAGCTCCGATAAAGAAGGAGATGGTGTCAAAGACTGTCGCCCACTGCCGCATCGGCTCTAGGGAGTCAATGGAGTACACCGAACTCAGTTGCCTCATTGCCACGCACAAGAGTATTGCCTGAGCGGTCTCGTTCCGCCCCCGTTCGAGGTTCAGCGGGTTGTCAAGAGGAAAGAAGTCCTGCGGCTTGAGGCGAAACGCGACTCGGGACAGCCACATGACTGCCTTGAAGTATTGCTCGAGCCTCTGACTCTTGGTATAGTGGCCACGCGGAATGAACTGGGTCCAGTCAAGCGTCTGTTGCATGAACCACTGACTGCTAAACCCAGAGGCGCTTCTGATCAGAAGCAGGACGTTCTCGACCCATGGCGCGACAACCTCAGGTATGTCCCAAGAGGAGTTCAGCAGTCTTGCGGCGACTGAGAAGTAGGCCACATTCTTCTTGGCGCACTCTCTCCACAGGGGGTCACTGATCTCGTGGTATTGCCGGAGGGAGACCTTGACCATATGCAGCATGAGGCTGTAGAGCCCGTCCGCGAAGTGTTCCTCCTCAAGCCCTCTGAGGGAGAGATCGAACAGCACATGGTATGCATGGAGAATAGCATCCGATGTCACAAACGATGGGATCTCGTTCTCATGGTTCCACTCATAGATGTCGTAGAACATCTTGAAGTCTGTTGGGACGGCCACGAAGTAATGATCTGCAATGGCCTGCATCATCTCGTCAGTCAGCGCGAAATAGTCGCGATTAATCACGTTCGACAGGTCTGGCTCAACGGTGTACTGTGGGGCATTCAATGTGTAGTTGGTCTTGAACTCGGTATAATTCGCAAAACTCCAGGGGCCTATTGAGACGTCGAGAGGTTCGTATGAGGGCTCAGGGACATATGCTCCGGATCGAAACAGAAGACCCACCAACGCCCCCGTAGTCCCAGAAACCAGCAGAATCAGAATGGATAGGACTGCCAAAGTACGATTAGAGATCTCCTTGCCTGGCAACCTGCTACTCCTCATGGTAATAGACCGCCCGGTCTGATATGAGTTTCATTGTGTGTTTGATGATACTAAGATTGAGTTCATAGCAACTCGCATCTTGGGTCTCCGCGACAGTACATTCACACAGCTGGCCGTTGTTGCTCGTCAGGCTCGTCATCAAGACTGCAACTGTGAGGACGGCCACCGAGGCTGCAACGGCTACCACCGCTGTCCCAAAACTACATAACGCCAGTGAGCCGACTTCCTGTTCAGTGCGAGGCGAACGGTGAACCGGGCCATGAGCAAGCGGCGGACGCGGGGCAAGAAGACTATCTGGCTGTTCAAGAAAGAGATCAAGTCCGTGCTGCGCTCACGCTGGTTGTTGCTGGGGTTTATCATAAGCCCGCTCTTTGCGTGGCTCTTTCAGGGCGCGTTCCTCTCATTCATCGTTGCCCAGACCACCACGGAGCCCGAGACCGTCTACATCACGGTGGAGGACAATGGCACATGGGGAAAGACACTCTACGACGCGATACGAACGCACACCGATGAACTGCTCATAGACCCGCTAGTCAATGTCAGTAGAAGTTACGGCGAGGGGCTGGTGGCGAACAAGACGGTCTCGGTATGGGTATTGATACCTGAGAATTTCACTGAGGATCTGGAGAACAACAATCGTAGCACCCTGATAATGTGGGTCAACACTGGAAACTTCAGGGCCACAGCCGCCGCGCAGCGCATCGACTATTTTGCGCGTCAGGTCATCGACAAGGTCATAGTGATACGCAATCTCCAGGTGCAGTGGTACACCGTTGCTCCCGAGGCCACATACGGTCACCAGCTGGCGATTTTCATAGTGATGCTCACATCGGTGCTTGCTCCGGCGCCATACGTCAGCCAGTCCTTTGCAGGCGAGCGCGAACGGCACACGCTGGAGGCGCTTCTCGTTGTGCCGATAAGCCGGGTCAAGATCCTGGGGGCCAAGCTTGCAGCCGGGCTACTGCTGACCATGATCTACTCGGTATTCACAATCGTAGGCATCCTGCTGTACAACTTCTCCATCGTGGTCCGCGCCGAGCCCCTACCGCCTGAGGCCGCTGAGTACTACATCAACCTCTACACCGTGAAGGTCTCCACCCTCCCGCTCATCTTCTTCTGCCAGTTCCTTGTCCTGTTGTGTGCAATAGGAATAGGTGTTGTGATCTCGTGCCTTGCGAAGGACCAGGCCACAGCCGAGTCTATCAACAATCTCGTGATGCTCGTGCCCACCATGGTCATCGGTATCTTGGGCTTCGCTGGCAGTATCCTCCAATACGGCGGTCTGTTCGGATTTCTCATCATGCTCATACCATTCAGTCATGCAATCGTCTTTCTCAACGGAGTGCTCTCAGGTGTGGCAAGTCCGGTCACACTGATGGGCAATGTCCTCTATCTCCTGATCTTCACGATAGTCTTCATGGTCATCGGTGCCAAGCTATTTGAACGCGAGGCAATAATAGCGTGAGGCACCTTCACAATCCCATCTCGATGTTCTCAGACAACGGGCCACTTGGGACTGATCTCAACACCCGCCCGGTCGAGCAGGTCTCTGCTCCTCTCAGCCGCACGCGCCACGAGAAACTCCTCGTCCAGAGTTAGCAGCCGTCTGCCACGCATCAGAATCCTGCCATTCACAATCGCCGTGTCCACGTAGTGACCACACCCTGCATACACCAGATTCGACACGGGATTCGTGTTCGGTGCCAGACCGACGGAGCGCATGTCCACAAGGATAAGGTCTGCCTGCTTGCCTACCTCCAGAGAGCCGACGCGATCCTCAATGCCCATGGCACGAGCACCACCGAGGGTGGCCATCTCAAGGACCTGTTCGGCAGTGACAACGAGGGGGTCGCGTGTCACGGGCTTGTGTATGAGAGCCGCCAGTCGCATCTCGCGAATCATGTCATATGTGTTGTTGCTCGGTCCACCGTCGCAGCCCAGTGATACTGACACTCCCTTCTTGAGCATGAGTGGTATCTTTGCGAAGCCAGACGCCAGTTTCAGATTCGACGCTGGGCAATGTGAGATGTGACAGCCACGCGTCGCCAGCGTCTGAATCTCGGAGTCTTCGAAGTGTATCCCGTGGGCGAAGACCATGTTGGGCCTGAGCAGACCCATCGCATCCGCAAACTCTGTCAGAGTCGAATATCCGCGCTGGCGAACGTAACGGACATCATCAACAACCTCTCCGAGATGCATGGTCATCCTCGTGTTCTTCTCCTCGGCGAGCGCGACCACCTCCCTGAACAGGCCGTCGCTGACCGCGCCAAGAGATCTCAGGCCGTACCAGACCTGGATGCGACCATCCCCACCACCATGCCACTTGGAATACATCTGGTCGGTCTCTTTGAGGCAAGCCTTAGCATCCTCCACCATTCCGGGATACATGATGTCCGGGCTGTCGGCGTAACCAGTGGAGTCCATGACTATCTTTGAGAGAGCAGCACGCATCCCGGCCTCCTCTACCGCATGGGCGATGCCATCGAACCCGTACCGTGTGTGAATCATGCACTCAACAAACGAAGTTGTCCCAGTCCGAATCATCTCGGCCATGCACAGCTGCGCTGAGAGCCGACCATCCTCTTCCGTATAGTTCCCCTGAAGCACCCAGACGTAGTTCTTGAGCCAGTCCACAAGCGACACATCATCCGCACAGCCGCGGATGAGGGCCTGCGCGAGGTGAACGTGAGTGTCAATCAATCCCGGCATCACAATCATGCCAGAGGCATCAATCACCACCTCGGCCCCAAAGCCTGATATCTCGTCGCTCTTGCCAATGGCTTGGACAAGACCGTCGTCGATGTACACGCCGCCATCAGTGATGACCTCTCGTCGTGGGTTCATTGTGATGACATAGCCATGTCGGATCAGTATTGAGCGGGACAAACGCAGACCTCCCAGCAGGCCCGCATCAGGATGGCGTCTGAAAAGTCGTTCGGAATGCCTGTCATGACACCAGTGGAAAGCTGATGCATACCTTGAGACCCTGTGAGGGGTCATCGCGCACCCTGTCCTCCACCGTGACCATTCCGCCGTACTTGCGTGCCATCTTCGTGACCAGATGGAGGCCCACTCCGCCAAATCGGCGACCGGGATCAAACAGGTGTCGCTTTTTTGTGTCCGAGAGACCTGGACCATTGTCCGCGATACATACCTCGAACGTCGACTCTAGTCGTCTGCCTGTGACCCAGACCATCTTCTCGTTCTTTGGGTTATGCTTCACTGCATTCTCAAGCACGTTTCTAAGGAGATAGCCAAGGGCACTGTCCGCCCGCACCATGACAGATCTCGGAATTCCCTCAAGCATGGGTCGAACACCCAACTGGCGCTCAAGAAGTTCGCACTCCTGTAGCAGCACCTTGGACAGATTGACAGGGTGCGGTGGTTCCACTTTGGTCTCCTCTGCCCGGCGCACCTTCGAGATTATCTCAAGACAACGGGCAACGCCGTCGTGGATGTATCGACAGGCGGCCTGCTGGTCCTTTTCCGTCTTGGCCATGTCGAGCAGGTCAGTCCCTGCAAGAACCAGCTGCAGTTGATTACCCACGTCATGCATAAGAAGATCGAGGAGGAAATGCACCTCTGCCTCCGCCTCTTTGAGTGCAGATATATCGGTGAAAATCGCCACACTGCCCGCGTATCTTCCCTCGCTGTCGTACAGCGGAGAGGCAGACACGACAACAGGAATGGTCTCGCCCGTTCGTGTCTTCAGTTTCGCCTCGTATTGCTCGGAGAGCCCGGACATCCTCCGACGGAGAGTTTCCTCGATGTTCTCCTGTGTCCAGCCGTGAAGTATCTTCGTGATCGGCTGTCCAATCAGTTCCCGCTCATCATGATACCCCAGCATAGCGCACAGCGCGCTGTTGACAAGTATTATTTTTCCCTCCGGGTCGTCGACAGAGATTCCCGAAGTGGCGGTCTCGATGAGAACTCTGTACTTGCGCTCACTCTCCTCAAGCAGCTGGCGGCTAACGACCTCATCTGTGACATCAATCACATGGGCCACACTGTAGATCCGACCATCACGACCCATCATCGTCGTGCTGTGAATGCGCAGGATGATTGTCTTCCCAGACGAGTGAATTGCCCTGAACTCGTAGACCGGAGGTACACGCATTCCCTGTTGGCGAGCTACATATCTCCCAGCAACGAGCCCGATGTCATCGGGATGAACGTAGTTTCTGAAGTCTTTGCCAATAAGTGTGAGTGGGGTGACTCCCAGCATCTGCGCGAACCTGTCGTTCACGTACACGAGTTTGAACTTGTCGTCCACGATGAGCAGACCTGCAACACTGGACTCCTCTACAATGATCCTGAAGGCCTCCGTCTTCTCCATGGGGCTGTGAAGGGGAGTGACGCTACGGGATAGGTCGCAGACATAGATAATCAGAATCGGCTCTTTCCCACCCCATGGAGATGCCGATAGCTCTGCAGGTATTCTGACCCCGCGTCTGAGAAGCCGCACGCTCATGCTCTTCTCGCGCAGAATATCCGCAGGCAGATGAAGAAACTCCAAGGCCGCGTCACGCTGTTCAGGAGACACCAATGACATGAAGTTCTTGCCGCGGAGGTCCTTTTCCGAGAGCCGCACGATGTCCCGGGCGGCCCTGTTCGCATAGATAATTGTGTAGTCGGCACTGACCACAAAGACCGCAATGGGCATTTTTCCTATCACGCGGCCAAAGGCGGTTCGGTCCAGTCGGTCCGAGTAGTTGTGGTCACTGGTCAATGTGTCAACAATCCGGGAGGGGGGTGGTTTTGTAGTGGAGGCTGCTGTCAAATTCTTCGAATCCTACTCAAATACTTTCTCGTAATCGCGGCGGCCTTCCATCCTGCAAACAATAACTTCAAGTGCTACGCGTTCCCAGATGAGAGGCCCACAGAGCCACAAGGAGCGCAGTGATGTGAGAAGATTCCTCGTCATTGACCTCGACAGATGCACGGGCTGTAGAAACTGTGAACTGGCCTGTTCTGTCAGGAACACATCAACATTCAATCCGCGAAGGGCGCGCATTCAGGTATTGAGAGATGAGGAGCGCAATCTGATTGTTCCTGTTGTCTGCCTGCAGTGCGAACACCCCCTGTGCAGAGAGGCATGCCCCGTCGGGGCGATTGTGGAGGGCCCTGCAGGAGTACTCACTGTGACTGAGAGCTGTATCGGGTGCGGTAGCTGTGTCACCGCATGCGTGTACGGGGGAATCGTGCTCGACCCAGCGACGCGCAGGGCTATGAAGTGTGATCTCTGTGGTGGCGACCCGGCGTGTGTGAAGGCATGCGAATACGGGGCCATTACGCTGGTTGATGCGGACAAGCCGGGCCTGCTGGCCCGTAGTGAGGCCTCTCAGCGTGCCATGAGGGCCATTGGTATCACAGTGGAGGATTCACAATGACATTTCCATACAAGGGATACGCGGGCAAGTATCTCGATGTCGACCTGTCAACTGGAAAAATCCGTATTGAGGAGATGAAGAAGGACTGGGCCCTGCTGTATCTGGGCGGGACCGGCATTGCAGCAAGAGTTCTTTGGGATGAAACTGGTCCTGACACCGACCCTCTTGGGCCCGAGAAT
>QMYR01000103.1 GCA_003662765.1 Candidatus Thorarchaeota archaeon | reverse complement strand
TAATGTTGACGGCCACAGTTTGGGGGGCGGTTAAATACGAAATACCACTCGCCACTGGCCAAGTCACGGAACTTGAACGACTGACTAGGGACTGGACGCAGGAGGTCCTTGCTCAGAACGAATTGCTCAGGGCCAAACAATTCTCACCCGTCGCATCTCTCCATATGAGAATGACCTTTTCCGATGACAACAACGACTAAGACATTGTTCGGCACAAGGAGATTGGCGTTGTGACCTCAGGACTGTCATTGCAACCGGGTCAGGTGGTCTGGGCGCAGCTTGGCCCAGCTGTTGGTCACGAGCAGGAGGGGAAAAGACCGTGTATTGTTATCTCGGCTCCTCACAAGACAATCAGAGGCAACAAATCGCTAGACATCGCAATCATCGTTCCACTAACTAGGAGGGAACGAATGTGGTGGACTGTGGTCAAAGTCGAACCATGTCGTGCTGTCCCTCAGCTCTCCTTTGCCCTCTGCCACAATGTTCAGGCAATCTCGACGGAACGAATCCTAGACAAGTCTTTGGAACCTCTCGACGAAAGGACCTTCGCCAAGGTCAGGGTCACGCTCAAGAAAGTGCTAGGGTTGTAGCTGTCTGTCCGTTTCGAGTAGTTGGCGGGAAAGCTTAAATCACGACTGGCCGCTGGCTGTGGTGCACGCAGCACATAATGCCCTCCACAGCACTGTAGATATCGAGGTGTAGAGATGACTGGAGAGACCAAGCCGAAGAGCGGGACGCCGACGGTTTCCCCTGAGGAGGCTGTCGACATCATCAAGCGGATGCCCACTGAGGAGATCCTCACAGAGCAGACCCTCCGAGGCTATCTGGAGGAGGGTGTCCCCCTTACCCACTATATCGGCTATGAGGTCTCTGGGTTCGTCCACCTCGGGACAGGCCTTCTCTGCATGCAAAAGGTGACTGACTTTCAGCAGGCCGGCGTGAACACTCAGATCTTCTTGGCCGACTACCACTCTTGGATAAACAAGAAGCTCGGGGGGGACCTGTCGGTGATCCGCAGGGTCGCCGGGGGGTACTTTAAGGAGGCCCTGAAGTGGTCACTCAAGAGTGTCGGAGGCGACCCCAAGAAGTCCAAGTTCATCATGGGGTCCACGCTCTACGAGAAGCTGGGACTTGACTATCTCGAGAGCCTCATCAAGGTCGCCATGAAGATGACTCTCGGTCGGGCCAAGCGAAGCATAACGGTCCTCGGACGGAGAGAGGGCGAGCAAATCACATTTGCACAGCTCCTCTACGTGCCAATGCAGGTGGCTGACATCTACGGCCTGAAGGTCAATCTTGCACACGGCGGCATGGACCAGAGAAAGGCCCATGTCATAGCGATTGAGGTCGCAAAGAACTTCGACTACAAGCCAGTCACAGTACACCATCATCTATTGCTTGGCATGCATGTCAGTGAGAATCAGAGGCAACAGATACTGCAGGCGAAGACGGCGGGTGATCGTGCTCTCTTCGAAGACAGCATCGTGGAGGTCAAGATGTCCAAGTCCCGTCCGGACAGTGCGATCTTTGTCCATGACACTCCTGAGGAGATCAAGAGGAAGCTTAGGAAGTCCTACTGCCCACCCAAGGAGACCCAGCTCAATCCAATCTTGGACCTTGCGAGGTTCATCGTCTGGCCGTACCTCAGGCGCGTGGGCGAGGAGCTCGTCGTGGAAAATGCGAAGACAGGTGAAGTGCGTCAATTTGAGGATTGGACGACGTTCGAGGCCGATTACGCTCAGGGAGGCATCCATCCGCTCGACCTGAAGAACGCGGTGGGCGAGTACCTGATCAGAATGCTCGAACCGGCTCGCAAGTACTTCATCGACGGCAAGGGCAAGAAGCACTTGGAGGAAATGCAGTCCCTCAAGACGACACGGTGAGGGGGCATTTTGTCACCTAGCAGTTCGTGCACAGCATATCCCGATCCGAGTGTAGGTGGGCTTGGCCCATCCTGCCGTCCTGCAGTGGCGCAGAAGCAAACACTGATTGAAATCGCTCACCACACATGAAGTGATCGTAATGAGCCTAGTTGATATCTTGGTTCGACTCATCAACGATGTGGATCTCTATGCGGACCTGCTTCGCGTGAGCGAGTCTCCCATTAGGGTGGGGTTCGAGTTGACCGACACGGGCGAGAGGGCAACGCTTGTCATTGCCGACTCATTGACAGTAGAAGAGGGTGCAGTGAATCCAACGCTCACGTTGATTCTGACGCGAGAACTCTTGGAGAGAGCACTGCAAGGAGAGGTTGACCTCTTTGCACTCGCCGGTAGGTCACGGATGGACGAGAAGAGGCCTGTCGATTTCGAGTTCACGGACAGGGAGAGAGTCAGAGAGAGCATGGAGTGTCTGTACCGGCTTGCCACATTCTTTCTGATTCCCGGGCAAGTCAAGACGAGGTCCCTTCGCCTCGATCTTGCAGGGACCGCTCACGGTGCCCGTCCCATCCCCCTTGTGTACTGGAGAGACCTGCGAACGGCTTGGTATCACGTGCCATCAGGTTCCGTCCTGAACGAGGCGGGTGAAACAGATCCATGGCCTCAGGCATTCATTGTGCTGAGGGGCAGGGGCCAAGTAGTGATTGGGGACTTCGAGCTTGACCTTGAGCCTCAGAGAATCTACTATGTTCCGAGGCGCATCACGCATCAGATCCGTGCCGCTGATGATGTCGAGCTTATCTGGCTCGCGTGGGATGCACCCGCCTTTGCTTGACTGGTAGAGGGGGGCATGCTTGTGAGTGTCGCCTAGATAGGTGACACCCATCTGGAAACGCGGACACTCATGCTTTGCAGAGATCCAGTGAGAGCAAGGCCTCACAATAAGAGCACTCGACACATGCTCCGCTCTTTATCTGTTGCACCTGAGAGAAACTCAGCAGGACGCCACGCGGCAGGCAAGTCCATGCGTCGATAATCCCATAGTCGAGAATCTGGCCGTTTCTCAGGGTGAAGCCGCACACACCGCCTAAGTCGCCACGAATTGATTTATATCGGGCCAGTGCAAAGCAAGACAAGCGCCGCGCTGTGCGACCAAGAGCAACTTCGATTTGGGACCGCACGTAGACGCCGTGAGCGATTGCTCGACGCTCGGGGACAACCGGACTCCTAGGTTGAAGAGTACAATGGCTACGATATTCATCGTGGATGACGAGGTGATTCTGCACAAGCTGTACAAAGATGTCTTTGCCATCAAGGGTCACCAAGTTGTCGCGGACGCCTACGATGGCGAAGAGGCCGTCAAGAAATACGCCGAGCTTGACCCCAAACCAGATGTTATTATCTTGGACCACCGCATGCCCAACAAAGATGGCCTCGACGCAATGAAGGACATACTTCAAATCAATCCCAAGGCGAAGATTGTCTTCATCAGCGCAGATGCAAATGTCAAGGACCAAGCGCTTCAACAAGGAGCGACGAGCTTCGGGTTAAAACCGGTCACGATACGACACATGTTGGAACTTGTCGAGATGGCCGCATCAGAATAGCAGGATCTGTCCAAAGGGGGGCGTTCCTATCGCATGGTGAAACCTCACCCGTCCATAGTGGTAGCGGGAGATGTTCCGTTTCTGAGGTCGCTCGTGCGAATCGCTCTTGAGGACGAGGGGCTGCACGTGCTGAAGGAGTGTTCCAATCCTGAGGAGTTACTCGACACTGTCCGAACCATGCATCCAGATGTCGTTCTTCTTGACTTGAATACGAACGAGTTTGAGACCGTTCGTCTAATCGAACATATCCTCGACATTGATCCGGAGGTGGCAATAGTTGCGGTCTCCGAGGGTGTCACAGGGGCAAACGAGAAGGTGTTTGCAGCAGGCGCCCGGGCATATCTTCAGAAGCCATTCAGCATGTACGACCTAGTGGACCTAATTCGCAAGGTGGCGCCCGTGTTCTGAGGCGACATCACTCGGGGAGCCTCGTTTCCGGAAATGCGGCTATTCCGTGGGACGTTATCTTAAACATGATTGGACGCATCAAGTGACTGACACCGCGCATCTTCACAATCCGCATCGTGCGAACGTAGTCGCCAGACGTATACAACATGTCAAGACGAATGACACCGTCCGCAATGAAGAAAGGCATCTCATCATTCACAGCACCGGGTATCGTTCGTAGCTCGTGGGTCAGCAATACCGTGGCATCACGGGAGGAGAGGTCCCGGATGAAACCATAGATGAGCTGGCGAATCTCGAAACTGTTTCCTGCAAGCTCCAAGAGCGGCCCAATGCCGTCGACGACAATTCGCTTAGCGTCAGTCTCAGCGGCTCTCTTCAACACCATCTGGGAGAGACGACCCATCGTGAGAGGTTGTTCCTGGAAGAGTGGATGGTTGAATGCCACAAGGTACTCGAAGCCGGTCTCGCGGGGAATCACCCTTAGGGTGCCACAAAGGATGGTGAGCGCTTCAGTGTTCACAGCCGAGTCGACATCCCAACCCAGCTGCCTCATATCAGCACGAATCATGTGTTCGTCTTGATCCAGAGACAGCAGGATGCCAGTCTCACCCTTTGAAACGCCGTCAAACAGGAAATGCCACGACAGTATACTCTTGCCAGTACCAGGTCCTCCAGCAACCAGCACAGAGCGACCTCTGACGTATCCGCCTCCTAGGGCCTCATCTAGCCCTGTCACCCCGCTGCTGACTCGCTCCATCTCCAACTGCGACACCGGAACGATTTGCCCTCCGCTCAGATATAACTCTTGGGACATGTCCCGACCTATTGGTAGCCATCAGAGAAAGACTAATGATATGCGAATGCCTGCACTAGAATGCTTTTGACCTGGACCGAGCGGCTGTTCCGGGATGCATTGAGAGGAAACAGCACAAACATTATCACGGATGTCTGAATGAAATTGAGTGACAATCCCATCATCCCCGAGTTCGCCATGTATTCGCCAGAGAGCGATGAGCTGGATGAGATTGCAGCCCGACTTGCCGACCCGTCTCGCACCGTCAAGGACAGGTTCAGGGCATTCACAGATGTGCTTGCAGACTACGTGGCAACCGGCGAGTGGAAAAACCACTCCAAGGACTTCCTCTCGATGCTTGCAAGGGCGTGCTATCTCCGGGGAATGTATGGGTACAACCAAGTCCTGGCGAAAGACGCGAAGAACCTTACATGCAAGGGATACGCTGCCGCCTCCTATTGTCGACAGAGCTTGGACCCGCGCTGGTTGAACAACCTGCAGAACATCGTGAACCAGGCGTGGCAGGCCAATGAGTACATAGCGTACGCGGAGCTTGCCGGAACGCTGGCCCAGATTCTGGTTGAACTGGGCTACACGGACCGGGCAAGAGAAGTGGCGATGGACTCGATCGAACGTGCTGTAGAGGCAAGCAAACACGACGAGGTGCTGAAACGGAAGGTCACGGCCACACTGCTTGATGCCCACATCGTTCTTGCACACATTGCCGGTCTGCATAGGGCTCGAGATGAGGCGATTATTCGCTTGGACTCCGCACAGAGTACTGCCGAAAGGTTGGACGACCAGCTTGCACTCGCCAAGATACTGCATCACCGCGCCTTGGTGATGTTCGGTAGTCACGAGTATGACACCGCCTTGGCCCTTGTTACCGCTGCCCTCAGGAAATTCGAATCGATGGGCTACTTGGACGGTGTGGCAAATGCGCGGAATCTCCGGGGCGTACTCTACCTGCATCGGGGTGAGTTTCAAGATGCCCGGGACCAGTTTGAAGAGCTGATGCTGATACAACAGCAGCTGAACAATCAGGTGGGTCTTGCCAAAGCGCTCGTCAACATTGGTGAGATTGATAGAGCCCTGGGCCAGCTGGAACAAATGGAGATCTACAACCGAAAGGCACTGGAGATCAGCCAAGAGGCAGAATACATGCGGGGGATCGTAACAGCTACGATAAACCTTGGCGATGTGGCCCTGCGTAGGGGACAGATTGCACAGGCAATTGAACAATACGTGAAGGGGGCCAGCATGGCCGAGAGAGCAGGAATGAAAAGCACTGCTATGAACGCCTACTTCTTGACCGGAGACGCGTATTGTCTGAAACAGGAACACTCCAAGGCCGTCGACTACTACAGGAGGGCCAAGGAGTTCGCGAAGAGTGTCAGCTTTCCACTGGATGAGTTCTTGGCAGATGTCAGTATTCTCGTAGCGCTATGGGGAGGCAACATGGATGTGCCTCCGGAACTGCTCTCGCACATTGCAGATCTCATGGGAAAGACCTCAGACTGGCTGGGCTCAGACACCACTAGGATGACGTTACTCAGGAGGCGCATTTTCGAAGATGACACGATTCAGAGCGACAGGTGCATCTTCTTTAATAGCGAACTCAACTTCGAATGCCGTGTGGAGAGGACTACCATGCGTAAGGAGTGCTATGGTAGTCTGACATGGATGGGAGGTCTCTGCCCCCACTTTCGGCGGTTTATGGAGCAGCTCGACCAGCTCCGCTGATCCGTAGGCAAGCCTTTCTAAGGTACCCAGCGACGCGGTAGCGGTGATTGTCATGTTTGAAGGAACTCTTGTCAAGCTGGTTCCTATAGGACTGAGGCACCTTGACGACGTATACGAGGCCTGGAATGACCCCGAGATGAAACAGTTCCTTCGGGGTGCAATCCCTGATGCCTATGAGAGTGAAGAGAAATGGATACGTCGCGCAATCGACGAAATGGCGGCGCGTAGATCATTCATCTTCGCCATTGAGAGCCTTGAGGACGAGCGCTTCCTCGGCACGGTCGGGATTCATGGTATCGACTGGGTGTCGCAATCGGCCAATCTTGGAATTGCGATACACAAGAGGGAGAACTGGAACAGGGGCTACGGGAGGGACGCGCTGAGAACCATCATAGAGTTCGCATGGAAGGACCTGAACCTTCGAAGACTCGAGCTCGGCGTCCATGCTTTCAACAAGAGGGCCATCCACGTATACGAGAGCCTGGGCTTCAAGAGGTACGGTACGGCCCATCAGGTCGTATTCATCCGGGGGAAGTACGCAGACTCCCACTTCATGGAGCTGTTTCGTGACGACTGGGAAGCCAGGGACGATGCAGACTAGGTATTTATGTCGGCGTATGCAAGTAGGCCGCGCTACCCGGGGTGAGACTGACTTTGAACGAAGTGGGCGCGCTCCCGCCAAGCATTGTCGATATTCTCGGCCAGAATCAGGGTTACGTGATTCTCGTGAACGGCAAGCCTGGGGTCGGAAAGACGATGCTTGCCCAAGAGATTGCGCGCACGTTTCCTAACACATTCATGATTGTAACCTCGTCAGAGAACACAGCGAACTACAAACAGGCGCTGACCGAGACCCACCCAGAATGGGATCGCTATCACGTAGCTGTGCCCTTCTGGCGTAGCGATCTTGGGGATGACATGAGTCAACTAAGTCTGAGCGAACAGCTTTCGACACTGACGGGAAAGACTGTGCAGCTAGACGGCTACGACATCATCGTGATAGACTCATGGACAGACTTTCTTGCGCCATATGAACTGGCCAAGCGCAGTGAACTCGAACACGTGCTGACCGAAACCGCTCGACGTGAGGGAAAGCGGCTTGTTTTGATCTCCGATTGCTCGGATGACAACCAGTGTAGCCCTGGCACCCTGAGAGCCGCAGATGGTGTCGTGACTCTCAATAGACTACGCGAGGAACAACGAGTGTACCGCCGGATAATAATCGAGAAGATGCGTGGCGTACCGATAGAGCAGGACGAGTTTCTCTTCACGCTCCACGGCGGGCGTTTTACCTATATCCCTTGGTACCAGCATCGTTATCCCGCAATAACGGTTGAGCGTGAGCCCATATCTGATCCCTCAAGAGATATGCTCTCCACCGGGAGCAGAAGTCTTGACAGAGTCCTTGGAGGAGGCTTCCAAAAGGGGGCCCTCAATCTTGTTGAATTGGAGAGCATCACGGCACCCTATCTTGAAACACTCTATATCCCATTTCTGTCAAACCAGCTCCAGCTGGGACGACCGGTCATCATCGTGCTTCCCGAGGGCTGGTCATCGGAACGTTTTGTTCATGGTCTGAGTCACTTCGTCGACAGGAAGACAATCGACGAATGTGTCGTGTTCTTTGGGCGACAGGCCTTGGGCAGGATTGGGAACGTACGACCCATCAGCGACGACCCAAGCAAAACTCTCCAAGAGATCCGTTATGAGGCCAATCAGCTGGCTCGCAGGTTCGACAAGGAAGTCACTGAGTTCTTCGCTCTCGACGCACTGGAGAACAAGTTCGGCCCGGTGAAGACCACCGGAATGGTGGCCGAGATAACTGCGTCACTTCCGGAAACCGAAACCGCCACAATTATGGTGCTGGGTCGACAACAGACAATAAGCAGCAGCAGCCTGCCCCATTCGGTTCACATAGTCGTAAGGGAGATCTGTGGTGTCATCGGAATCTATGGCATCAGTCCCAAGACTGGTTTTTTGGCCCTGAGGCCCAGATTGGCCGGGGGTTTCCTCGATTATGACCTGTTGCCTGTCCTATAGCGTTTGAGAGAACGTGCGGTCTCGGACTGAGTCATATGACAGTATGCCGCCGAAATGCTTACTTATGCCCAAGTTGTATCTACTTTTGACAGGATACGTGGGCTCGAGAAAGGTTCTGCAGCACAGCAGAGGAGAGCATGCAGTCAACACAAGGGGATCTCAATGGACAAGAACGACGTACCAAAGAAGATTCTTGTCGTGGACGAC
>QMYR01000102.1 GCA_003662765.1 Candidatus Thorarchaeota archaeon | reverse complement strand
TGACTACGCAAACTCCCTGATAGCCAAGGACGGAGCCGTTGTGCTAGAGCAGAAACTCAGCGGTATCGAATTCACGGTTCAGACACTGGTGGATGGACACCGTCTCGTGCCAATGCCACTCGTTCGGGACTACAAGCGCGCCTACGACAACGACACGGGGCCGAACACGGGTTCCATGGGGTCCTACTCGCAGCGAGACCACAGTCTGTCATACATCTCACCATCAGACCTAGAAGAGGCACTCGACATAATGAGAGCAGTTGTGCGCGGTCTTGCTGAGAAGGCAGGAGCAAGGTACAGGGGGATACTCTACGGACAGTTCATGAAGACCGACAGGGGCATTCATGTGATAGAATTCAACGCCCGGTACGGTGACCCAGAGGCCCTCAATGTTCTGACGATACTTTCGGACTCTGCAGATGAGGTGTATCAATCCCTTATTGATTCGCGACTCATCATACCACGATTCAGGAATCTTGCAACAGTCTGCGTCTACGTAGTGCCGCAGGGGTATCCCGGGCCGGATGTGGTCCGTGACGCTGAAATCACGATAGAAGAGAGAAGTCAATCCGTCATCTATTACGCCTCGGTGTACGAGAGAGAAGGCAGAATTTTCACCACCGGCAGCCGGGCCCTTGGCGTGCTCGCCACAGCCGAAACGGTCGAGGAGGCGCGACGGAGAGCATACGCCGACGTGAGCAAAATCTCAGGGCCCGTGAGATACCGAACCGATATCGCCGCCAACGTACGAGAGGTAGGCTGACGATGGGCGCCCCGGAGAAGACCATTGTCGTGGACTTCGGCGGACAGTACACGCACCTTATTGCCAGACGCTGTCGTGACCTTGGTGTCTACGCTGAGATTGTCCCACAGGACTGCGTCCTCGACGACGCAATGCTCGCAGGAGTACGTGGTGTGATACTGTCCGGCGGTCCTCGCACCGTAAGCCCCGAGGACCTCGAGAGGTTCTCACCGAACCTCAAGATCCTGAGGGACCGCCGCATACCCGTGCTGGGCATCTGTTTTGGCCATCAGCTCCTTGCAGTGGCCAACGGCGGAGAACTCGCTCCGGGAGGCAACCCCGAATACGGGCGCACCAAGATCCGCGTCGTCGACAACTCCTCGATATTGAAGGAACTGGAGAGAGAACAGCTCGTCTGGATGAGTCACAGCGACGAGGTACGCTCGCTTCCTGACACCATGAGGACGCTCGCCCTCAGTAAGGATGATCGTATAGCTGCCTATGAGAGCACTGACAGACTTGTCTTCGGAGTTCAATTTCATCCCGAAGTTACTCACACCCCCAACGGAATGTCCGTACTGGAGGCGTTTCTGCGTGATGTGTGCGGATACCGAAACATGTGGACTCCAGAAGACCAAGTTCAATCTATCATCAAATGGATCAGAGATGAGGTGGGCAATGGCAAGGTCCTCATGGGAACGAGTGGAGGCGTTGACTCGACGGTCGCCGCCTTCTTGATAAAACAGGCAATCGGCGACAGGCTTCACTGCGTCTTCGTGGACAACGGTCTCCTACGGGAGGGCGAGAGGGAAGAGGTCGAGACCGCCTTTCGGGAGATGGGATTCCCCAACTTCTACGTGGTGGATGCGAGTGATGAATTCCTCAACAACCTGAGCGGCATTGAAGATCCCGAAGAGAAGAGGAGAATCATTGCTGAAACCTTCATCAGGGTGTTCGAGAGGAAGGCTCGCGAGCTCGAGAAGAGATATGGGCGCTTTGACTTCTTGGGACAGGGCACAATCTATCCTGATAGAGTTGAGAGCGCAGCAACTGGCAAGGCAACTGCGGTCATAAAGAGCCACCACAACGTCAGGCTGCCCGACTGGATGCGCCTCAAGGTGGTGGAACCTCTCAGGGACCTGTACAAAGACGAGGTTAGACGTGTCGGTCTCAAGATTGGTGTCCCTGAACGCATGATTCGGCGACAACCGTTCCCCGGCCCTTCCCTGGCCATACGGGTCGGCGGGCCTGTGACGAGAGAGCAGTTGTCAATCCTCAGGCACGCTGACAGAATACTCCAAGAGGAACTCCGGAGAGACCCCATCTATGAGAGGGTATGGCAGTCCTTCTGCGTCCTCCTGCCAGTTCGGTCTGTGGGGGTGATGGGCGACGAGAGGACGTACGACCAAGCGTGTGTGATTCGAATTGTGGAGAGCACCGACGCAATGACGGCGGACGTCAGCACTCCGCGGTGGGAACTCCTGTTGAACATAGCCAGTCGAATAGCCAACGAGGTACACGGTGTCAACAGGGTCGTCTACGACCTCACCTCGAAGCCCCCCGGTACCATCGAGTGGTACTGAGTGTCAAGATTGGTCAGCCTAATAAGGCACGATGCGACTGGAGCGTTTCGGTGTGTTTGATTGAGTAAGAGACTTGCCTATCCGTACACCGATAAACTGCTCCAATACAGCTTCAGCAAGTCTCACCCCCTGAAGCCTGAGAGACTGAGGCTCACGTACCGCCTGTCTAGAGAACTGGGATTGCTTGATAATGTGGAAGTATTCGAGCCCCGTCTTGCGACCCGGGTTGAACTTGAACTATTTCATTCCCCGGACTTCATAACCGCAGTGGAGTCTTGTAGCACCGGTGATTGTGCCAACTGGAGGTACGGTCTTGGCACCCCTGACAACCCGGTCTTTCCAAAGATCTACGAAGCGGCGTGCAGGTACGTGGGTGCCACCGTTGACGCAATGCAGAAGATTCTGAGCGGAGCGCCCGGGGCGTTCGCCATATCAGGAGGACTCCACCACGCTCAACGAAGCGAGGCGTCGGGTTTCTGCATCTTCAATGACGTGGCAATTGCCATAGAGATGTTCAGAAAGAAGCACGACGAGCGGGTCCTGTACTTTGACTTCGACGCTCACCATGGCGACGGCGTTCAGAACGCGTTCTATCGCTCTCAAAACGTGTTGACAATCTCAATCCACGAAACAGGTAGGACACTGTTCCCGGGAACCGGGAGAGTGTATGAGAACGGAGCCGGTGAGGGCAAGGGATTTGCCGTCAACATCCCGCTATTACCCGGGGCAGGCGACAGAGAACTGACACGAGCCTTTGATGAGGTCGTTGTGCCGCTATTCGAGTCATTCAGGCCTTCTCTTCTTGTGACGCAGCTTGGCGTTGACGGCCACTACATGGATCCACTCGCCCACCTGTCGTATACAAGTCAAGGATACGAAACGGTGCTCAGAAAGATCAAGGAGCTCGCCCACGAACACTGCAATAGAGGGTGGCTGGCGGTTGGCGGTGGTGGCTACCACATACTCAACGTCGCAAGGCTGTGGTCTCTATTTCTGGCAATCATGATTGACGAGGAAGTGCCACGCTGGATCCCGGAGGACTTCTTGGAGAGTGCGTCGGGAGAGGATGCAACTCGCTGTCCCCTCACCATGCGCGACGAGGACGAAGTCAAGCAGATGTACCTCCCCTCAGACGAGGTGGCGAAGGACCTTGACAATGTGCTTCAGCGAATCCGAGAGGAGATCTTCCCTGCTCACGACCTGTAGATGCATCATGTGCCACGTGCCTTTATGCGAAGGTCAATCCACCTTCGTACCAGTTTCGTCACCATGTCAGACGCCGCAGCCATGATCACCGCATCGGCGTCCTCGGCAAGAAGCGACGAGGGGTCAACACCTGAGCGTGCCATTCGAAGCAGAGAGGGAAAACACAAGAGACCGAGACCGACAAGAGCGTCCCGTGCATCGTCTGCCATGACGTCAATCTTCGTTCCAAGTAGGTCCACTGGAGAAACCTTTGAGTCCGCATCCATCACAGTGCGAAGGGTGTCAAGATCACCGCACACTACCACGTTGCTATCCGTGCAGTCCTCCGCCAAGCGAACATCATCACCGTCGAACACGATGGAGAAAAGTTCGCGAGAGTCCGTCGGAGAGAAACAGATTGTGATGTCCCTGAATGAGTCTCCCGCCGCCTCAATATAGCGCTGAAAGTCCTCCTCGCTCAACCTTCCCAGCTCAGACGCGTCCCTCACGCGCACACCCAAAGCGGCTCTGCAGCCATCGACAACTGGGCCCAAATATTCCATCAACATGTAGCGGTCTTCGGACAACTCGTGCACAACTTCTCTGAGTATTCGTTCTAGGGTCTTTCGTCCGGGTTCAGTCACTTTACTCAAGAGAACCACATCTCTTGTATTTAAAGACATGATGGAGTTGGCGCTGGTCTCCCATAATACAACCAGATAAGAGGGAGCACCGCAGAGTCATTGTCAGCCATGACTATCGATATTCACACGCACTTGGGTCCCGACCGCATGAGTGCACGCCACGTGCAGAGAGCAGATGTCACAGAGCACGCGTCAACATTGGTTGAAAAGATGGATGAGTTCGGCATAAAGAAAGCAGTCTTGACGCCAGTGGCACCATACATTCCCACGGAGATATACATGGAGGCCGCCAACATCCACCCAGACCGACTTCTGGCGGCGTGTTCCGTCATGCCTAGGCCGATATCAGTGGCCCGGGAACAGCTAGAGTCGTACGCGGACCAAGGTGCCGTAGCATTGGTGCTAGAGGAGAGCATGTTCTACCCCGAGGATCCAGCTGTGACAACAATCGTGCATGTTGCCGTCAAGAAGGGCCTACCGGTATTCTTTCACTCGGCGAACATCAGTAATGGCATGCTGAAACTGATAGACAGGGTCACAGAGACTTTTCCAGAAGGGAGATTTGTCCTCCTTCACATGGGAGGCCTATTTGGATTCCCAAGAACAACATCATTGATAGGTCGGGAGAACCTCTGGCTGGAAATATCGTCTACGATAATCAAGTTGGTGGAGAGTCCTCTTCGAGTGTTCTTGGACGCGGTTGCGCAGGATAGAGGGGTCCGCAGGCTCGTGTTCGGCTCCGAGCACCACACCGACTATCCACATCTCTTGGCGGCGCTCAACATGATGAGTCTCAATGTGGAGACCTCCCGCGCAATCATGCACGAAAACGCAGAGAGAATCCTCGGAGTCTAGGATTCCGAACATCGAGCTGCTCCAAGTCTTCGCAGCGCAATGCAATGGGACGCCTACTCTGACAACGCGGACAACAGAGCACGGTTGATCAAGAACTCTACATCCTCTGAACTCGGCACTCCGACAAAAAGCGAGTCGCCAACGCGAATGGCCGGAACAGCCGTGATGCCGCCAGCATTCTTGTCCTTCAAAGGCGTATCCTCTTCAATGATGTCTAAGAGGTTCGCGACCCCTCGTAGGCGGTTCGCGGTCTCTCGGACGACTCGCACAGCCTCCTTGCAGAATATACACTTCTCGCTCGTGTAGACTGTAATTGTCAAGGTTGGCCCGCCACCAAGGGGCTCTTGCGAGATTGACATTTCTCATTCCTCTCTGGGTGAAATGTGCGCGCGCGCCAAGAGCTTCAATAGATAAACCAATCCATAGAGGCCATGGAATCCAGTGGCATCTACTCTGCAAACACAGGGGGTTTAAGACGAATCTGCTCTCTGACCGTATCGACGGCTCTGAGCGGGATTGCCTCCCAGCTGACGCTGTCGGGCCGCGAGCCCTCACGTTCGACAACTACAAGGGGGCCCGATGCCTCGTCAAACCAAATCTTCTTGACACGCCCGAGGGGGTATCCGCGAAAGTCGCAGACAATCTTGTTCTTCAGGAGTTCCCTGAGGCTCTCGGAGTCCATTGTTGCTCACAAGAACACGATGCCAAAGAGATTCAAGAGGATGTGTACAATCCGGGCATGTCAGACGTAACACTCACTCCATCACGCCATCAATCCCGAAATGAGAACCAAGAACAGGTTCATGAGGAACGGGAAAAGGAACCAGACTATGTAGTTCCCAGGAGGAGCCGTGAATCTATTGAGCTCGCGCGGGATGAATGAGAAGTAGCCTCGCTCCACCGATTTCCAGACCCACAGCCTCCGCATCCTGCACATGAGAGGTTCAACGAACGTGAGGTCCGCAAGCATCCCGACAATCCCTGCTCCCACTGCGGCCATGAATCCTGTCAGACCACCAGCAAGCGCGGTGATCATAGAAATCTGCACTGCGAACACCCACATGAAGGGAATCCATACAGGAACTAGACCAACAAAGATGCCGTTCTTGCGAGTGTAGTAGTAGTAGCCCTGTCCCGAAACGATATGTTCGCCAACACTAGCGATGAGCAACGTAAGGAGTATCTGACAGCCTACGACCTGACCGTACGTGGCCCATAGGAAAGAACTAGTGATTGAACTCGCCAACATGAAGAGAACGGCCAATGCAGCACCGACGATTCTGGACATGTCACTCTCCCTTCCTCTGCAGTCTACGCCTCACGGCTGAAAACAGGTCACGTGCCTTCTCCGCGTGCTCTCTCAACTGTATGAGATATGACCGACCAATCCTAATCTTGGTAATCTCTTGATTGCGTAGACCCTCCTGAATCTGCAGAAGGAGATCTATCGCTTTGGAAACGGTACGCCGATCAAGCCCGGTGGCTCGTGCGAGACTCGAGATGGACGCTGAGTGAACAGTCTTCAGCGCTTCCATGACTCGGCTTATGGCCTCAGGCAGGCCGACACGCGGACAGGTAACACCGTTCATTGGACCATCCATTGCAATCGCACATGACATGAGAGTATTGGTATTTAAACATTATTATGTACACTTAACTACGCCATGATAATTGTGTACAAGTCATTGTCCTGGTCGGTCAGCCCCAGAGGGAAGACGAATCTGGTGAGAGAGGCTTACGCCGCACCTACTCGTCATAGCCCCACTCAACAACAATACCTTCATCAGGTGGAATGAGAGTCCCGCTAACGAAGTATCCGGAAATACACATTATCAGTCCTGCTATATTCAGTATTCCTCCTGTGACAATATAGTTGCGCTTGATGGACAGCTGCTCATAGGATACATCAATCCAAGAGGCGCCTTCGATTCGGTCGACGTAGATTGTGTAGTTTCCGGCGGCAAGATCGATAACTTGACGTTGCACATACGCACGGGGGTTGCTACCCGACACCATGTCCTCTTCTGTCAGCGTCATGTTGAGAACTATTGTTTCCAGCGTGACATTATTGACAACTCGAAAGTCAACATACACTGTGCTGACGTTATCAGGCTTGACTGTCACAGAGATCTCCATCTGCTGGAAATAGCCCTCTCTCGAGTAGATCTCAAACGGACAGGCATCGCCAGTTGTTGCGACGAAGCCTATGTAGTGGTAGGGTGCCATGAGGACTATTGCACCGCCCAAGAGAATCACTGCAGCCCCTCCGAAATAGAGGAACGCCTTCAAGTAGAAACGTGCTGATCTTGCCACAACAGAGCACCCACGGTAGGCATGCTAGAGAGCAATATAGGTCTAACGAACAGCGTCAACCGGGCCTTCTTGGGAGCGGACACACGCTGACCACAGCCTTTAAATCGGGTGCATTCTCGAACTCCTCCAGATGCACAGGGGTACGTACGATGTACTTCGAGTTAACGCTCATACCATTCTTCATTGTCCTAGTACTGTTCCTGATATTCTTCATAGTGGCCGAAGGCTCTCACTGGCAAAAGCACAGGGTGCTTGGCCCCTTCGCACGCTTCATTCAGGCGTCCCCATTCAGGTCGTTTGTCACATTTTTTATCCTCACCATCGCGTCGATACCAGTTTCGCTGCTGGTACTGACCGGCTTTTGGATAGACGCCATCAACATAGGCAAGGTGCCCTCAAATCAAACACCAATCGTCAACACGCTGCTTGTCATGATGCTCCTGCTCGCAGCTATGATTCCTGTGATGTGGAGTCATTTCAGGGCCTGGCGCCAGGCTGTCCGGGCAATGGCCGAGGTCAGGGTACGTAGCGTGTGATAGAGCCAACCGAGATACAGAGGTGGATGGCAGGCGGAGGCCACCACCTCCACTCGCTGTTTTTGTGAGGGGCTACGATGAGCGTAGTCACCGTCGCACCGGACATCCACGTTGTTGTTGGCGGTATGGTGCCCCGGTGCAACACTGTTGTGATAACCGGTGACGAGATTGTCGTGATAGATCCCGGCTGCGCGATAGAGGACTTGCGTATGTTCCTCCAGCATCAAGGGCTGGAGCTCCGGAACATCGACACCGTCATCATCACACATATCCATCCTGACCACATAGTCCATGCCGCAAGACTCCAACGACTTTCGAGGTGCAGAATTGCAGCCAACGAGATCACAGCGCCCCTGTTCAATGACAAGGAGAAGATGAAATCGTTCCTCGGCTTTTCACCATCAAATCCCATCAGGCCACTGTGGGAGAAGTACACCGAGGAACACTCCTATGGGGCCTTTGATGAGGCGAGTGTAGATGAGGTGTTGCATAATGGAGATCGCTTTTCGCTCGGCACAGTGACACTCAGATGCCTCTACACACCAGGCCACACCCCTGACCACATGTGCATTGAGCTTGAGGAGGTCAACGGTGTGTATGCTGCAGATATCGACTGTACCGAGTTCGGACCTTTTTACGGGCACCCCAATTCTTCCATCAAGCAGTTCCGAGAGTCAATTCGCCTCCTCAGGGACCGAAACTATGCTGTTTTCATCAGCGGGCACAGACGAGATGCAGTTGTCCCCGACTACCATAGTTCGCTCGCGGCGTACGACAGACAGTTTGACATCCGGGAGGACCTAGTACTCGCGCAGGTCATGGACGGCGCTGCAACCGTAGAGGACATAATGAGCACACCGATAGTCTACCCCTCATT
>QMYR01000101.1 GCA_003662765.1 Candidatus Thorarchaeota archaeon | reverse complement strand
CGTGCTTGTCGCCGCAAGTAAGGGCATGACTGGTGCTGATATCAAGGCAATCTGTACTGAGGCGGGTATGTTTGCAATTCGTGATGATAGGGAAATAGTGCATCATCAGGATTTCCAGAGGGCCATCCGGAAGATTGCCCTGAGAGGTGGCACCGACAGAATCCCGCCCGGGATATATGGATGATAGAAGAAGCCGCAATATAACACGTAGATGTTTCGAGCTAGATTACGTCCGTGCGGCTATTACTTGTAATACACAACTGCACGAAGTGTTTGACACTTGACATCATGTGGATGAACTTGACGTCGTAGGATAACATTGCCTAGTCCTCGAAAATTGTGAGGACGATTACTACGCCGTAACCATTTTATCAAGGGCGAGTATGAAAACGAGGGGAAACAGATACAGGTGCTAGAGATGGGTTTCAGAGGAATGTCCCCCAAGCAGATAGCAAGAATGATGAAGAAGATGGGTATAGAGCAGAAGGATGTTCCGGGAGTCAAAGAAGTCATCATTCGCTTCAGCGACAAAGAGTGGCTGATCTCGAATCCACAGGTACTCATGATTAAGCAAGCAGGAAGCGAATCATTCCAGATTGCAGGGGCGAGAACTGAAAGACGCTTAACAGCGGAACCGACGATGGCAGAAACGGAGAAGGAAGAGGAGAAGACAATCGAGATTCCAATGGAAGATGCCGCACTAGTTGCAGGGCAGGCAAGCGTCAGTATTGAGGAGGCAATAGAGGCGCTAAGGGCAACCGATGGAGACCTCGCAGCAGCTATTCTGAGACTCAGGCACAAGTAGTACGTGTAATACAAAGTGCTCAGTCTGTTTGACTAATACGGGCCTTTACGAGCTTGATACGATAGAAGTCCTCTCGCTCACGCTCTTCTAGGGCAAGCTTCACAAACCTCACAGTCGCTTCTAGCCGCGGGATCACTACGGTTTCTAGTGCGGACACTCGACGCTTCGTCCGCTCAATCTCATGCGCTAGACGCTTGACGGTTGACTCAACCTCAGCGAGCCGCACAATTGCCTGCAGGGCCTCTAGGAACTTCTGACTCATCGTGTCTAGTTTTACGCTGGAATCAGGCAGTGAATATGGGAGCGCAGGAACGTGTTGTTCTATGTTGAGCATAGGAATACGTACACCCATCATCGAACGAGTTGAAATGTCGAGGCGGGTTTCCACTTGGCTGGCATAGGCAAACTCTACGACGTGTGCGGGCCCCATAATCATCTTTGCTTGTGTCAGTGCAGAGAAAGCCTCTCTGAGGCTCTTCTCAACTGTAGCCCTAGCCTCCTTTATCTCTGCAATAGCATTGAAGAATTCCATTATCAGAGAGTCCCGTTTTTCCTTGAGAAGATTGTGCCCTCTCTCAGCCAGTTTCATCCGGGTCTTGAGCCGCAATAGCTCCATCCGCGTAGTCTTGGTGCCAGGGAGAATTTTGCTCATAATTAACGAACCCACCAGCCAATCCAATCAGGCAAGAGTGAAGGCCACTGCTGCAAGGAGGACTCCAAAGACAGAAACGATGAGCCAGCTACGAAGATGGCGCCGCGCCAAGGACGGCTGATCATGGATCTTTCCAGTAACAATGAGTGTGGTTATACATAGGAAGAGGAACGCGAATGGAAGCGATACCGCCCGGTTAGTGAGTTCAGCCTCTCTAACGAAGATTAGACCAGAGAGGCCCAAGAAGATGATGAATGACACGACCATGAAGGATGTCAGCATATTCTGGATTCTATCTGTGTCCATTGTGACCCCGACCTAGACTGTACTTCGGAGGAGACCACTGTTGATACAAAAACGTTGTGCAGTGGAGCGGAAGTGCACCAAAATAGCACCACACAACTTATATTGCACACTGAGTCTGGTTTGTATTACAGGAACTACTCGTGATACACGAGAATGATGACCGGTACATTGTCGAGGTCACCATAATGACGATTGCAATTCACGAGAGTGCGCTAATCAGACACTTCAATACCCGGAAAGAAACGCTTCGAGCGTGGGAGGAGAAGATTGGTTGTCGGCTTTCTCCGTTTAGAGGGTATAAGATGCCCGACAGCCGATTGTATGTGGAACATCCAGAGTTTCTGGACAGCATCGTAGATCTTGTCTTGACAAATGAGAGGCACATCTTCATCCGAGGCCCCGTCGGATCCGGCAAGAGCACGTTGATGCTTCTTGCCCTGAGAGACCTCCCGACCCTAGCGGACAGACGCGGAAATAAGTTTGTCACAGGTTACGTAGGAATGACAGGCCTATACGAGAAGCAAATGGCCGCAGCCATTGCAGACTCGCTCAGAGTCAAGTATCGACGGTCTTGGGAGTCAAGCCAGATTATAGAGGCCGTAGCCCAGGAATGTCTTCGACGATATGTAGAGGAACGTTGTCGAACAGCGCTCTTCATTGAAGATGTCGCTGACAATCAAGAGGCAGCATTTCACAAGTTGAGATACTTGGCAGATCTGCCAACGGAAGAGATGATCGACACTTACGAGGGGACTCTCGACGAGCCCATAGTGACCCTAATCATGAGCGGAACAGCAGAGTACTGGAATGCAATGTTGAATTTCTTGCCGCAAATTGCCGACAGAACAGAGCCGCTTGACGTTCCCCCGTTTGACGATGCTAAAGCGATGGAGTTCATTGGGCGAAGACTAGCGTACGCCCGTGGAGAGATAGACAAATTCGATCCCGAGAATTTCGATATCTATCCGTTCACTCAAGAGGCCGTGAGGGTCATCAACGCCGCTGCGGGGGGTAATCCTCGTGATATTCGAATGCTTGCGAGAGGGTGCCAACAGGTAGCCGCAGAGAAATTCAAACAGACCGGGGATCCCATGGTAGACAAAGACATAGCAGAATTGGTGGCTGAGGCGTACGTGACAATTCTCAGAGAGGTGCGATAATATGAGTCTACTCGGAAAGTACAGGAAAGAGGCTGGGAAGGAGAGCGAAACAAAGGCCAGAGCCGAATCCGTGGAACCACAGGTGACCACTGTCCGAATGCCCAAGGCTAAACGTTCAGACTCCGTTCCGAACAGGGAACGGAAGAGCCCAATCGTTTCATTTTCGATCGCTTCCGATCTGAGAGCTTGCCTTCAGGCCATCCGCAAGACGAAGGCGATTAACCTCAGCATGTGGGTCGAGAAGCAGTTGAGGCAGGCAGTGATTCAAGAGTTTCCTAATATCGCCAAGCAGTATCTGCAGTGATGTAATACCCATCATACGAGCATTACAAATTACTGTTCAGAGCGGTTGTGCCTCTCTGCGTATTCTGCAACTCTTGACATGCAGAGTGCCGCCACATACGGGTCGTCATAACACGGAATTCGATTCATCTCAAGCAGATCCTTCCCAGGCTTTCCGACGTCTCCGGCCAGCCATACACCGACCACCGGCTTGTCCGTTTCAGCTGCTCGTATAGCCTCAAGTGTTCCGGCAGCATGTTCAGTCTGAGTCATTCCCGCAAACGTTGGGACTGCACAGATAACCATCAACATGTCTACATTGGGATCTGCTAGCATGAGCTCAACCGTTACCCTGTATTCGCGTCTTCCTCCACTCGCAACGACATCCACAGGATTATCAACGGATGCTAGTGGAGATAGTATCTGTCTGAGAGCCTTTCGAGTATTCTCCTCTATTGGTGGAACATTGAGGCTGAAATCTGACGCCGCGTCCGCTGCGAGCACCCCAGCCCCACCTGTATTACTTATGATACCAATATTACGCCCACGCGGCGAGGGCTGGTAGTCGAAGAGCTTTGCTATTTCAAATAGAGTGTCAAGGGTGGGGGCTGTAACACAGCCCGCCTGCTTAATCATACCGTCAAACACTCTAGTAGAGCCAGCCAGTGAACCCGTATGAGACTGAGTGGCACGTCGCCCAGCGTCGCTCCGGCCGCCTTTTAGAACCACAACCGGCTTCTTTTCGGATGCCATACGAAGGCTTTCAAACAGTCTGCGACCGTTTTTCACGCCCTCAATATAGATTGTAATCACAGATGTCTTGGGGTCTTCTCGAAAGTAATCCACTATGTCTACAATGCCGATGTCTGCCGCATTCCCCACACTCGCAAACTTGCTCATGCCGATTCGCTTTGCTTTCGTTGTGTATATCAGCATGCCACCTAGGGCACCGCTCTGCGACACAAGACCAATGTTGCCGCGTTCGGGCATCATAGTAAACGTTCCATTGAAGAGCCTACTGTTTGAAATACCCACGCAGTTTGGCCCTATCAGGCGAACACCAGCTTCTCGCGCAGCATTGACGAGTTCCGCCTCCAACCTCGCGCCTTCTTCTCCCGTTTCACTGAATCCACCAGAAATCACCACAGCATGACGAGCACCAGCTCGTCGAATTTCCTTCATCAGATCTGGACAGTGCTTGGCTGCAATGGCAACGATGACCAAATCCACAGGTTTGGGTATTGCCGCAAGATTGGGATAAGCCTTCACGCCAAGTACTGTATCACGATTTCGCGTAACGGGATAGACCTCCACTTCTGACGCCAAGAGATTCATTAGAATGGAGTTTCCAAGCTTCCTATAATCCGTTGAGGCTCCTACCAGTGCTATGCGACGGGGTATGAAAAAGGGATCCAAATCCGGCTTCTCTGGCGTCTGCTCGGCCTCCATGGATTGACGCTGAATCCACCGCTGTTATATCTTTGTCGAGTGGAATAACGTGTGTCCATTGATTCGTTAACTTGGTGGTGATACATGTATGATGACTATTACCGTCATCTGTTTCTTGAAGAATCACAGATAAGCACAGACAGCTGATGTGGTCCCTTGCTGTAATCTCTACACTCATTGGCTGGCTACGGCCTGTTCCCATCACGAGTCTTGATCATGCTGGACGAAAAGAACACCATGCTGCAATCATCAAGCGGCTGGCGTGTCATCTATGTGCTTTGTCTTCTCGGATGGCATGCAGACAGAAAGAGCGGCACGAGCGTGTCATGCCAACGCGACACTTACGGACGCCAAGAGGCAATCTTGGAGGTTCGGTTTGAGGAGATAGAGACGCCAATGGCGCCACAGCAAGTGTCTACGTGCCGATATCAGCTCGCGTGACACGACACGCTCACCGTAGTATGGTACACAAGGAATACATAGTTCTAATCCTAGAACGGGGCTGACCAGAGTTGTTAACCAGCCGCCGGACGGGCGATTATGCAGCTGTTGGCTCATTGAAAACCCTTCAATCACGCGTTCTTGGAGTTACTGGGACTCACTACGTGGTCTGTGCCCTGCACAAGAACCAACCTGCACGGTACGGTTGGTTCTTCCTGTAATACGAGTCATACGGATTATACGGTAATTCAAGCACTGGTGTTTCGTCTTTCATCTTCACCTTCTGTGGCCCCTTTCCGCTGGGCGCGCGGCCGCAGAGATAAATGGTCGGTCAACTCCTTCAAGGCCGTTTCAATGATTCGTTCGGCGGTGCGATAGCTCTCCATGTCCTCGGCAGTTAGCCTCTTTTTCCTTGCAAGGACATCGCGAATCCTGCGATAGTCTTCGATTCTAGAGGCAATTTCCTCGAAAGGCCTGAATACTCGGTGATCTAGAAGGCCAAGATATGACAGCAATATCATTGTGTAAATGCTGCGCATTACGTTTCGTCGAGCTTGAGCGAGGGTACGATTGAAGGCGCCCCGAGACACACCACGCCTAGCTGCCGACTTGCGACTGCGGTAACGGGCCTTCATCTCGTATGAAGAAACAGATACCCCCATGTCCTCGATTACAAGATCAATCAATAAGGTTTCCAGTTGGGCCTCCGTGAGATTTGAGCGGGCAAGTAACAGCTTCAAGATTGGTTCTCTCATCACATCCTCGATACTTCGCGCTACGTCAAGGCTAGGTTCACGGCTCACAGCTAAACCCCCAAGGTCCGTGTCCTTGACCCGGCCCATACTCAGAACCTGTGATACGGAAATAAGTCAGCATAACCTCGATACGGGAGCCAAAAGCCATTAAATCGTCTTTTCGCCGCGCCAAGGAATTGTCCTCCCAATGGATACAAGTGTGTATACATGGCTTTACAAAAGTCTGCCGACGCCACGATATTGTGGGCTAGGCCCGCAGAGGTCGTCGTATTAATACTATGACACGTAATACCTTCGGACCAAATATTATGACGCGCAATCACGCTCTCTGTCGTCTGCGACGCGAGAGGAACAATGGAGTACCATCGGGGATTCGTACAAAACCAAGGATCATGTTCCCTCTAACGCGATCGTACTTGTAGACTCCCCAGACGTGAATACCCGCACCGTCCTTCCATTCAAACCGACCTCGTGCCACATAGTACTCGAACAGAGTCCTGCAATGACGACGCACGGCAGCATATAGACTGCGATATCGCTTGCGCTGCGAGGGGCGTATACCCCAACGTTCTAGGATGAACCTGTTGGCTAATGAGTTGCTTGAGATGAGGAGTGAACACCGGCCCCTATCTTCAGCGTGCCCTGCGAGTTCCTCCAACATTGTACGAAGACTACTAGGAATCGCTGCGAGAGCGGAATGGGATACATCAGGACTCTCCATTGTAAGATCTATGCCTCCAGCCGGTCGCACCATTCTCAATAAGAGACAGGACGTATTTTGGCACCGTTGATTGCCGGTTGGATAATTTTGGACACCATGTCCCTGTCCGCCCAGCAACGGCGCTGCACCGTTGAACCTCAATGATGTTCCTCGCGGCGTTGACATCTGCGTGGAGCCAGTCTTCACAGCGGGAACAGTACAGGTGTTTTCCACAGATGCCTATTCCCACTCTTGGTATTTGAACTCCCACATTCCAGTGTGGTACGGAAACAACGCACAATGGAGGGGGGCTGTTGGCACGTTTGTCGCCGAGCCTTTGACTGCCGTGATACTCGTATTACAACTATGACATGCATACAAATTGACGTTTGCCATGTCACTGCATTAATATCACACTCCAGTGCGACACTTGCCAGTGAATTGCCGTTGAGCGTCCGAGGAGAAATCCATGTATCCGGAATCGTTCAGGGGGTTGGATTCCGGCCGTTCATCTACAGAGTAGCTACGGCACTCTCACTCAAGGGCTATGTTCTTAACCTCGGAGACGCTGGGGTCCGCATTGTTGTAGAGGGAAATAGAGGCGATATTGAACGCCTGATACAGGAGATTAAGAACAACCCACCATCAATAGCCCAAATCGAAAGACTTCAAGTAGCTTGGCTCCCAACACAGAATGCTTTCACTGACTTCAGCATTCGTGCCTCAACTGCGACTAGAGAACCAGATTCTGCACCTGAGATACCGCCCGATATAGCGATATGCGATTCATGCATTGACGATATACTGAGCCCCGAGTCGCGTTGGTACGATTATCCATTTACATCCTGCGCTGCGTGCGGCCCGAGATTCACAACAATAACGAGTCTTCCCTACGATCGGCCCAACACAACAATGATCGATTTTCCCCTATGTGATACTTGTAATACGGGTTATACCAATCCCGCCGATCGCCGGTACCATGCGCAGACGACCGCCTGTCCCATCTGTGGTCCACATTATACGTTACTCGACTCACACGGCGCACGCATTAACACAGCGAATCCGGTGGCTCGTGCTGCAGAATACCTCCTCAACAACTCAGTCGTCGCCGTCCATGGGATTGGCGGCACCCACCTCGTCACCATCACCACCAACCCCGAAGCAATTAGGACTCTTAGAGAAAGGAAAAAGCGACCATCACAGCCGTTTGCAATAATGGCTCAGAGTTTGGAGGCCGCCAGACAGATAGTGAGTGTTTCTCCTGCTGAGGCATCACTTCTCACCAGCTGGCGCCGGCCAATCGTGCTCCTGAAGAAGACAACGACAAACCACATCCCGGAGGAATCTATTGACCTGCTGTCCCCTGGACTTGACACTATTGGAGTAATGCTTCCATACTCAGGTGTTCACATCTTGCTCTTTCACTACACAGGGGAACCAGCACTGGTCATGACAAGTGCAAACCCGTCCGGTGTTCCAATGTACATCAAACCAGACTTGATAGTATCAAGGCTCACCGGCATAGCAGACTATTTCCTAGTCCACAATCGGAGAATCGTACAACGAGTAGACGATTCAGTAGTTAAACCGCTCAATAATCACTTTGTCTTCGTTAGGCGAGCGCGAGGGTATGTTCCCAATCCAATCCCACTAGTTGGAATCGATAAGAAAAGTACTGCAATTGCTGTTGGTCCTGAGGAGAGAGTTACAGGTGCCACGATAAAGTCTGGAAGCCTATACCTCACACAGCACATCGGCAACGCCAGAAATCCAGACAGCATCTTGTTCCTTCGTGACGCCATTGACCATCTGAGGCACCTTGTGGATCTCAAGATGGTAGACATTGTTGCCTGCGATCTCCACCCGGACTTTGCAAGCTCAGAGTTGGCTGAGCAACTCGCACAACAGCTACACGCTTCGCTCCATAGGGTCCAACATCATCATGCACACCTAGTGTCGCTTCTCATCGATGCGGGTATTGATGTTCATACACGTATTGTTTGTATTACCGCCGACGGCTACGGGTTCGGGAATGATGGGAACGCGTGGGGAGGAGAGGTCTTGATAGGAAACGCGCTCTCATTTCGCCGCGTCGGTGGTTTCAGTACCTTCAAGTTGATAGGTGGCGACCTTTCAGCAGAATTCGCCGCAAGATCCCTCATCGGAATACTGTCACCCGAACACCTGGGGGAAGTCGAAGACTCCTTAAT
>QMYR01000100.1 GCA_003662765.1 Candidatus Thorarchaeota archaeon | reverse complement strand
TCCACGGCAATGGCGGGAATCTCACCGACCGGATAGAGAAGCTCTGGCTGCTCACAGGCCTGAGCGCGGACGTCTTCATCCTGGACTACCGGGGATACGGCAAGAGCGAAGGGCGTCCCGACGAGGCGGGTATCTATCGCGACGGCGAGGCAGCATACGACCACCTCACTGACGAGCGCAGCGTGGTGCCGGAGCGCATCATCCTCTACGGCGAGTCGCTGGGCGGAGCAGTGGCGTGCGAGCTGGCATCGCGCCACGCCGTGGGCGGTGTCATTTTGGAATCCACCTTCACCCGCGCCAGCGACCTGGCGCGCAAGGTGCTCCCTTTGCTGCCGCCGCAGCTTTACCTCAAGACGCGGTTTGATAACCTGCGCGAGATTGCGCGCATCACCGCGCCGGTGCTCATCCTCCACGGCGCGCAGGACACGACCGTCCCGCCGGAGCACTCGCAGCGCCTGTACGCCGCCGCCAACGAGCCCAAGAAGCTCGTGCTCATCCCCGGCGCGGGGCACAACGACATCTGTGTGCTGGCGGAAGAGGAGTACACGAAAGCGATTGCGCGGTTCCTCACCGAGTGCGCGAAGCGGTAATCCGCTATGCCGCTGCTGAGAGCTCAGACAGGCGGCGCTGGATTTCGCGCTTGGTCTCCAGTATGACGCGCGTCAGCTTGCATTCACAGGGATCAGGCAGCCAGATGCAGCCGGAAGCCTGGTAGTTCACCGCCGGACAGCCGCCCGCGCAGTCGTCCTTCAAATCGCAATTGTGGCAAGCCGTTCTCCGGTCGTAACGGAAGGCAATGAACTCGCGCCTCGCCTCCAGGCCGCTGAAACCCGTTAGCACATTGCCGAGCGAATAGAGAGGGATGCCCGCCAGGTCGTTCAGCCCCTGTACTTTGGCGCATGGCTGAATCTCGCCAGAGGCCGACACCGAAAGCCGTGCCCGCCCAGCGCCGCAACCCCAGAAGCCACGCTTGCTGCCCGGCGCATCGTCTAGAGCCTGCTCAAAGAGAGAGAGCCTGAACGGAGCCTTCGCCTTCACCTGCTCAATATAATAGTCGCCTAGCAGCTTCATCTGCTGACGGAAGACGTTGATATCCTCATCGCTATACGCGATTCCCGTGGCGGGGCCAACGATGAACTGGTTGATGCCAAGGCCGTACAGGTGCTTGATGTTCTTCAGCAGCTGGTGCATGTTCTCCGGAGTGGGAGTCACCCGCGCGCCGAGCCATCGCTGGTAGAGCTTCATCAGGCCGATGAGCCTCACTACCGTGTCGTAGCTTCCCCTCCCATCGGCGAACTTGCGGTGAAGGTTGTGCGTCTCCCGGTCACCGTCAATGGACAGCAGGAACTTGATGCCGTGGTCCCGGCAGAATCGCAGCTTCTCCTCGTCAAACAGCGTCCCGTTAGTCGTCATGGCGAAGGTAAGCCGCTTCCCCAGGCAGCGGCTGCGGAACTCGCCATAATCCACCGCAAGCTGCATCAGGTCAAAGGCTAGTAGTGGCTCTCCGCCCAGAAATATCAGTTCTACTTCATTGAGATTCTGGGACTTGATGAGAAGGAAATCAACCGTCGCCTTTACGATTTCCTCCGTCATCCGCTTCGGCCTCTTGCCCTGAATGAAGCAGTAGTCACACCGGCAGTTGCAGTCCTCCGTGATTAGCATGTCCACAATGGAGACAGGGGCAAACGACCGTTCACGAACTAAGCGAGCAACTACCCACGGAAGTTCTGGCCAGCGACGAACGAACGTCAACATCTCTCAAGAGCTCCTGCTCCTAACGGACCACGCTGATACCCGTAACTGCGATATGAACTCCTCCCATACTGGACAGCTTGTCGTCACTGCTCCTCAGGATGTCCTCCAGATCGTCCGTCAGGTCTGCCTGCAATACGCCTTTTTCAATGAAGAGCAGGCCATCCACCTCCTGAAAGAGCAGAATGGAAGCAACGCCGGGCAGTTCCTCGTCGGTAGGACGCGAGAGTATGACTGCCTTATGGGGAAACACCGAATCCTTGTATACATACGTTGCCTCAATCCGTCCGCCAACTGCGCCATCCTCGCCAGTGTATGAGGAGACTTCCTTCACGAGCCTGTAGTCCTCCTTCTCAAACCACAGCTCATGTCCTGGCTGCATTTCGTACTTCTCCCATCGTCCAAACCAAAGGAGATCCGCATCCGACAACCAGGATGGTGGCACCGAAGCGGCGACCAGTCCGCCTGCCATGACGTATGGCTGCAAGACTCCGTCACTTTCTCCCCTGTATCCTCTTCGGATGATCCGGAAGTAATGGCTGTCTTCGCTGTATTCAAACAACTGCGGATTGCAGTAGTACAGCATAAATTCCGAAGGGCGCTGCAAGACGATCCCGGGGCAATACCTGCCCGCGTAAGGGTAGGCTTTCTGTCCCGCCGATGGATAATCAGCCACGAGAGTAAAGGACACGCTTGCCTCCATGCTGGTCTCAAGCGTCCTTGCATGTTGCCTGATAAGCCACCGGGCATTTCTCTCTCGCGCTCGATCTATCTGCGAGATGATCGCGGGCGAAAGCGCTGCCGCGCCAGTCATTGCCTTCGCTAATGGGTATACTCTGACAGCATCCCTGAATCCCTGAAAGGCAACCGCGTAGCCTGTTCTCTGAGCGGCTAGTGATGGAGAATCACTTGATCCTTTAGAAGGAGCCCCAACGGCCAGGATAAGCACTCCTATCGAAGCTGCTGAAGCCACTAGTCGTATCGCCTTTAGTGATATTGCCAAACACTCACTACGGCGAGAGTCCATTTGAAACCTCCTATTTTCCGGTCAGCAGTATGGTCACGCCTCTTTGCCCCAGCTCCACTGTGGTTAGTATCATATGTACAAACCTGGACAAGTGAATGAGGGGCACCCAGGCATGTTGAATGCGTCTGGTGGTACGCAGCCAAAGCTAGTTGTGCAGCTAAACCGTTGTGTACACCCATTGAAGGCGTCTCTGCACGTGAACCCAACACCCCTGCAAGAGAAACCATCCGCGTTTGTGCAAGAGAAATCACCGCTGCAGACAAACGGATGATCCGGGAAGTTGCAGATAAATATTATTGGCGTTATGCAAACTCCTGTCCTTGGCTCCGAAGAACCGGGTTGCTCCCCTTCTTCTCCTTCCTCCGAATACTGCCGCGACCCACTCACTGCGTAGTGCATCTGGTTCAGCGCGCGGCCGTAAGCTTCGGATTCGGAGAGGCACGGCGCTTCGAAGGAGTAGTCGCCGCCACAGCCGAAGTAAGGCTCGGTCGCCCGCGCTATCTGGCGGTACTTCTCCGGATCGGCCGCGAGCTTCTTGCCAATGGCATCGGCAAGTTTCCTGAAATCCTGATGCCCCACTAGCATCTGAAACCTCCTGTAGTGGGAGTCCAGGCCTGGCCCGGCGCTCCCTTAGCCTAAGGTTGGCCTCTGGGCGGAGTGGTTTTCTCTGGGGGGCAGGTGGCAGTAGTGTTCAACTCGTGAGCTTCGGTCGCTTCATCAGATAGCTTGCGCAAGCGTTCTTTCTCCTCGTCAGATAGCACCTTGGCGATAGCGTTCGCGAGCATGTATATCTGATGGCGCTCTTCAATCTTCTGGATTACCCGTTCGGCGATGAGTTCAATGTCACAGTCGGAGACGCCCATCTTGTGGCCTCTATAGGGAACATAACACACACTTTGGCTTCTGTCAAGCGATTGCGCGGTTCCTGGTCCAACGAGCACTACCTGAATAGCCCCGTCTCTCCTAGCATCAATATCCCTTGGTGCGTCTCGCGCACCTACCTCTCCTATGTCAACTGCTGTGTAGCTGCGGTTTAATTCGATCAAGGACCGATAACTATGGTACACATCTCGAGGACAGTGGAGAGTATGGCTAGCTCGCCGCCAGTTTAGACCGCACGTACTTCTTCATCTCTGTGATAACATGCACAATCTTACACTGGCTTTCATCAGGTAGCCAGATCGACCCAGTTGCTTGGTAGTTCACCGCAGCACACCCGCCAGCACAATCATCCCTAGACTCGCATGAGTGACACTCGGTTCTACGCTCATATGAGGACATGATGAACTCACGTCGTACAGCATTAGCAAGCGTGCCACTCATCACATTTCCTAGCGAATAACGATTAATGCCCTTTAGACCATGCAGACCCTGTATTTTGGCGCATGGCTGTAATTCACCACTAGTGGAGATACTCAGAGTACCGCGACCCGCACCACATCCCCACACACCGCTTTTACTCCCAATGGACGTCAGTGAATCGCTTTCAAAGAGAGTCAAACGGAAAGGTGCCTTTCTCCTAACCATCGCAATGTAGAAGTCTGCAAGAGTGAGCATCTCTCTTTTGAATAGGGCTATGTCATCATCGGAGTATTCAATCCCTGTTGCTGGTCCTACCAAAAATTGGTTAATCCCCAACTTGTATAAGTACATCACGTTGTCGGCGATTTTGTTCATCGTAGCAGGTGTCGGTGTCACTCTAGCGCCCATCCAAGGTTGAGCGGCCTTCATCATACGAATCTTCCTAGCTACAAGGTCAAACGAGCCTTCCCCACTAATCAGCCTCCTATGTTTATTGTGGCTTTCTCTAGCTCCATCAATCGATAGGAGGAATCTCAGTGAGTTCTCTCTGCAAAAGGCCAGGGAGTCCGCATCAAAGAGAGTGCCATTTGTGGTCATGGAGTAGCCAACCCGCTTACCTTCGCGTGCTGCAGCGTTGTTCGCGTACTCAACGGCGAATCGTATTAGGTCCAAGGCAAGGAGCGGCTCGCCACCGAAGAAGAGAACTGTCACATCTCGCTCTCGCCTGCTCTTTTGCATCAGAAAATCGATGCTTGCCCTTAGGACATCTTCGCTCATATACTCGGGTCGCTTGCCCTCCACGAAGCAGTAATCACACCGGCAATTGCAGTCCTCCGTGACTATTAACTGCAAGTGCGTGATGGGCGGGAAAGAACGTTCGGTGGCAAGCGAAAGGAGCTTATCACCTACCGCCTGGCCAAGCGAGTGCGCACCTTCCATAGGTGATTTAGATAGACTACCTTACGACGGTGATGTCCTCCAGACTGAACATGATAGACGGTACGTCCCGACCTGCGAACACAACCTCGCCGCCCGTTAACATCCACAAACCGTTGAACACTGCGAAATGCGATGTGACTCGCCACTCAGGATTGACATGGATTACTTCCACCGGCCACCCGTCTTTGCCGTACACGTAAGATATCTCGTGACCGATTGAACTCGTTTCCTCCTCTCCTGAAGCTCCTGTAAGAAGGAAGGATTCGTGAAGCAAGTGCCCAGTCTTCTTGTCGAACGTCAACTTCAGACCGGTCTTACCAGATGGCTTCGGGAGCTTCCCTATTAGCTTCATCTCCTCCCAAGTAAGCCAGCTTTGTGGCTTAGGAGCGGGGAACGCCCAAAGGTAGAAGTTCGGCACTCCTGCCCCTTCTATATCCTCTGTGGGTGCCAAAGTGACGGTGTAGTACTCGTCACTCTCTTTAAGCATGCATCGCGTTACAGCACCATAGTAGAGTAAATACTCACTAGGAAGTCTAAATACTGCGCCACGGTCATACCTTCCTTTATAGGCGTAGTCTTCCGTTAGTCCGTTGTGCTCTATTGTATACTTATACGCCACATACTCGTAGTCTCTGCGACGCTCGCAGATTAGCCATCTTGCGTTAGCATCGCGAAGAGCGACAATCACCTCAAGCGCAGCGTTGTCGAGTAATCCCTCCGTCGCGAGGGGCTCTCGTCCTCCAGGATATTTGAGCGCGCTCACGCTGACGTCAGCGTCAATCCCGGTAAATCTAACGTGCTTCCCCATCTTGTTGTTCTCCACGCCGGCCGCATAGCAAACACCCACTTGCAGGCCACAGAGGATGCCAAATGCGCACAGCAACGCTAACCAGCGCGTAGTGACGTTAGATGCTTTCATCACACTAACCACCTCCAAATTACCCCCAGCCACTTGCACTTCAAAGTGCAAACAACTGATTCGCTTTAATGGGCGCGAATCCAAGCCTTGCCTTAAGGCGGAGGGGGAATGTAACCTGGCTGCTCGCAGTTAAATTCCATTAAGCACTTCGAGGGGTCGAAGAAGTCTGGCGGATTGCAGTGAAACCTACTACAGTCAAAGGAAACACCTGAGCATTCGTTATCATGATGAAGGCTCGGAGTACAGGTGAAGGAGGTGCAGTTGAATCCCCCCTTAGCGAGACAATCAAAGCCACTATCGTTGCCTGCACACTCAAAGCTCAGACAGTCAAACGAGTCATTGGGTGTTGGGCACAGAAAACAGCATGGATCGTCCAGCCTTACCTCACGACCTGAGCCAGGTTCCCCCTTCTCCGAGTATTGACTTTCACAGGCGGCGTAAATCCCGTGCAATCCTAGTTTGCCGGACTGAAGGAGTCTGAACAAGCCAATATACTCTGAACGACTGGAGGCGTATCTGATGTCTTGGATACGTTTTAGGAAACATAAGCGTCTGTCAGGCTGGTCGCTTAGAGTAGTCCGAATGCAGTCGGTAATCCTCTTGATGTCTCTATGCTCAAATAGCACGTAACACCCCCAAATCAGAGTAGATCGATTGATCGCTCACTTGCTCCCGCACCTCCTGTCTACTCCCTCCGGAACACTGGACGCGCAATCTGTGGAACAAGGCGTATGACCGTCTCCTTCTGCATCGGTGTCTGCACTGGCTTTGTGAGAAGGCGTTTCGCAGGCTTGCGCTTTCCCAACACTGGCAATGTAGTCGCCTAATGCGAAGGCAAGAATGTAGAGGTCTAACAGATCCTCCATCTTCCTGAGAACCCGTTCGGCGATGAGTTCGATTTCACAGTCGGAGACGCCCATCTTGTAGCCTCCATAAGGAGATTGACACACACTTTGGCGTCTGTCAAGCGATTGCAGAAAACAACACAGAATCTAGGCTGTCTGCTTCTACCTCGGTCACATTTCGGGACTCTCTACAGAATGTACTCTGCCAGGTCCTTCTCCGCGAGGATATCGCCGACGCGGGATTCCACGTACTTGCGGTCAATCGTGACGCTGCGCGGGGAGGCATATGGCGCCTCAAAGGAAATCTCCTCCAGCACCTTTTCCAGCATCGTATAAAGCCGGCGGGCGCCGATGTTCTCCATCATGGAGTTGGCCTTCTCCGCGAGCCGCGCCAGCGCCTTGACGCCGGCCTTGGTGAACTTGAGCTGCACGCCGTCGGTGGCCAGCAGCTCCTGGTACTGCAGCGTCAGCGCGTTCTCCGGCTCCACCAGGATGCGCCCGAAATCCTCCGCCGATAGCGAGTCAAACTCCACGCGCAGCGGGAACCGCCCCTGGAACTCGGGAATGAGGTCGCTGGGCTTGGTGGCGCTGAAAGCGCCGGCAGCGATGAAGAGGATGTGGTTGGTCTTCACCGGGCCGTACTTGGTGATGACAGTGCTGCCCTCCACCAGCGGCAGCAGGTCGCGCTGCACGCCGCCGCGCGACACGTCCGGGCCGGCTTGTTGGCCTTCCTTGTAGGCTATCTTGTCAATCTCGTCAATGAAAACGATGCCGGTTTGCTCCACCCGCTCAATGGCCTCGCGCACGACCTTCTCCTGGTCAATCTCCTTCTCCACTTCCTCCTGCAGGAAGTAGCTGCGCGCTTCGGCGACAGTCACTTCGCGCTCCTTCTTGGGGCGGTCACCGAAGTCAGAGAACATCTCCTGGATGTTCATCCCCAGCTCCTCCAGCCCCTGGGAGGAGAACACCTGCATGAACTTGGGCTGGTTCTCGGGCAGGCTCACGCGCACCTTCTGGTCGTCCAGCGCTCCGCTCATCACGCGCTCGTGGAGCTTGGCGCGGACGCGCTCCAGCTGCGCGCTGCGCTGCTTCTCGCGGTCAATCTCCTCGGGTGTCTTCATCGGCCCGGCGGCGGAGGGGCGCGGCTGCATTATGTCCACCACGCGCCAGGCGGCGGCGGACGCCAGCCGGTCGGACAGCTCCTGCATCCGCTCCAGCTTCACCGCGCGTACCGAGACCTCGGTAAGGTCGCGGATGATGCTGACCACATCGCGGCCGACATAGCCCACCTCAGTGAACTTGGTCGCTTCCACTTTCACGAACGGCGCCTTGATCAGGCGTGCCAGCCGGCGCGCGACCTCGGTCTTGCCCACGCCGGTGGGGCCGATCATGAGGATGTTCTTGGGGATTATCTCCTCACGCAGCTTCTCCGGTACGCGGGAGCGGCGGTATCGGTTGCGGATGGCCACGGCCACGGCGCGCTTGGCCTGATCCTGGCCGATGATGTATTTGTCCAGCTCCGCCACCACTTCGGCGGGCGTGAGCTCGGTGCCATAGGCGGGTTCAGTAACGTCTTCCATGATTCTCATCACGGAGAGTCTAACACAGGGCTGCAAGCCGCTCAGGGCAGCGCCGCTTCAGTATCCACTCCTGCGCCGAGCTCGGTGAGCGGCAATGGCTCATCCTCGTTGGCACCGCGCTGGGTCCACATCTTGTTGTTGCCGGCGAAGGCGTAGGCCGCCGGGTAGGCGTCATTGCCGCCGGTGTCAATGAAGAGCCCCAGGCCGCGGATGAAGTCGCGCAGGCCGCCGCGGGGGCCGTTGTTGGCGCGGCCGAAGGTGGTCGCGGCGGAGACGTTGTAGGTGTCGTCGCCGGCAAAATCCCAGAAGAGGCCGATGCCGTTGGCGTTGCCGCCGCCCAGCGAGAGGTTCGGCGCGTCGTAAACGTCATTGCCCGCGCGCTCCACCAGGAAGCCGAGCGAGAAGTCGTGCCCCGCGCCCTGCGCCATGTTCATGTCGGCGTAGTAATGGTCGTCCCCCCCGGCGTCGTCAAGGATACCAATGGCGAAATGAGCGG
>QMYR01000099.1 GCA_003662765.1 Candidatus Thorarchaeota archaeon | reverse complement strand
TCGGCGGCCGGCTCGTGTCTGAAGAAGCCGGCTGGATGATCCTGAAGTCTCGTGACGGCATCGATCTTGCATGGCGTTCCTACCACTGACACACAACTTAGGCCGGCTCTGAATGCGTTCATCATCTCCTCCACAACATGCGCGTGCGCGTAGATAGTGCCCCCAGCGTCAGCGGCTTCGGCAGGGTCGGTGACAAGTTTCGTAGTAGGTGACCATCTCCTCTCAGTACTGTTGAAAGTCAGCACAGCGCCCTCAACAGTTCCCTCGGACAGTAGGTGGCTGACAATAGCTGTTGCCACTCCGCCGTTCTGTCCAGCATGCCCACCGACCGCTCTTGCTCTCCATGCACTCCTGACTGTACCAATCAGATTCTCCCGGCCCACGAATGTCCGCGGGCAAACGACGTAGCAGATGCCGCATCCTGTACACTTGCCTACGAGCACAGGTCGAGAACGGCCGTCTGACCTCTCCCAGGTGAGGACATCCTCGGGGCAGTTCGAGATACAAGAACCGCACTCGATACAAGCACCAGTGTCGATGATATCCTTCTCTAGACGTCTGAACGCGAGTTTCTTGGTATTCTCCTTGAGCCACGCAGCGGCTCTGTCAAGAGCTGAGGGCACGTCGGGTTTCATGGTTCGTCGACCTCAACCCTCGTCCTCCGATATATAGGCATGGTGGCGCGACAGACGCAACTCCTTCGACCAGCATCAACAATTCACCCAGAATAAGATAATATGTGACGGAACGTTGTTCTGTTTAATTGGGGACCAATCTTCAGCGGAGTGTTGCGAATGCAAATAGCACCTGAAACCCTGATTGTCATGGCCCTGTGGGCTGTACTAGTGCTGATGGTGCTCTTGTTCGTGTACCAGACTCTGCGGAAGAACCGGCGTGCTCATGTCCTTACGCTCGCGCTGGCCTTCGGAACTGTTGGCCTGACGTTGTGGTCGTATCGGAGCCTTCTCCCTCACTGGGTGTCATCCAACACGGCGCCCCTCGCCAACGGAATATTCTACATATTGATGTACATGATGATCTACCTGCATTTTGAACAGGTTTCGCGACTTCAGCCGCACCTAGTACGACTGGCATTCATGAGTGCTCTTGTCGGAGCAGGCCTAATCACCAGTGTCGTGCTGCTCGTGGTGAGTGATGCGCCTGACTTTCTTGTAGCGTGCAACGACTTCTCGCACGACGCGATTAGGATGGCCGCCCTCCTGTTTGGGTTCTTTGTTTCTGTGAGGAACTGGCGGCTGCTGCATGAACGGGAGAGCCTCGTTGAGACTATCGCTCTTCTGACACTGGCCACTGGCGGCATTCCAACAATCTTGGGCAACTATGCTCGATTGCGTGAAGTCGGAGGCCTCTCCGTCTACGAGCTTGGTGACTTGGTCACTTTCATTGGTCTGGTCCTCTTGATTGGTCTGTATCTCAGTAATCCAAACTATCTCTATAGAGTGCCAACTCCGCTCTATCGTGTCATCATCTACAACTCAATTGGTATTGCCGTATACTCCCGGGCTATTCGCACTCGGGGGCTCGAGGGATTGGTTGTTCCAGATCAGTTGATGAGCATGTCAATTACTGCGGTGTCCTCTGTTCTCTCGGAAGGTCTGCAGGTAGATGCACAGCTCCGGCTCATCGATGCAACTCGGAGGGTGCTCCTGTTTGAGTGGAAAGACGACCTCTCCGCCCTTCTAATCTGCGAACGCGCTACGTACTTCGCGCGTCGCTCGCTTCAGATGTTGCTGAAGTCGATTCCTCGTAATCTCTACGAACGATTGCGTACGGACGCGGTGAAGATTGATGACCGGCTCACCTCAGAACTGGACGCGCTCGTGCAGGCCTCCTTCCCGTATGTTGTCTTCCTAGAAGAAGAGGACAAGTTCTCCCGGCTCGAACGGGAGGACCGAGAGCCAGAAGTAGTTGTCGAGACGGACGATGCTGAATAGGCTATCATGGATTGCCAGCGAGAAGATTCTATCAGCCGCCTAGAGTGGCTAAATGTTCTCTCAGGACATCCTCAGAGTTGTCGGCCCGTACGAAGATTGGAACGTTGTCTATCCCTGTGGCGATGTAACTTGATAAGAGCCATGACCCGGGCGGAAACTCAAGTGTCTTGTCCAGGATGCTGATGTCTATCTGGAACGAACTGCTGACCACGGTCCTGTCATATGGTCTGGGCAGCGTCCCCACAAAGAACGTGTGGAGCTGCTGCAGCACGTTGGTATTCAGATAGGCAATGCGCTGCGTGGCAATCGCGCCTCCGAGCCCGTATTTTCGCCCTTGACGGAGTAGCCGCTCCACTGCACGGCTGCATTCCTCAAGAAGGCCTGAGCCCCTGCTCGGTATGAACTCCTGTGCCTCGTCGAAGACGAAGAGAATGTGTGGCCTGATCTCGAAAGAGCGTTTCCTGTACCTGAGCGCGGTGCCGGTGAGATCTATCACAATTCTACGCAGCAGATCGGGTTCCGCAATTGAGATTATGATAAGCCTCTCATCACCTCTGAGCATCTTGAGAATATCTCTTGTAGAAACTCCTCTCTTGCTCGCGCTCTGGGACCGAGCTAGTGTTTCTCTGAGAAGGTCTCTTGTCGTGGCCCACGCATACACACCAGACCTGTCACTGACCTTGAACTTCGCAACTGCTGCTTGCGCCGACTTGGAGAGTTCCTCAATGAATTCCTCGTCGATGGTCTCGTGTTCTCTCTTTCCCCAGCTATCCATCCATCCCATCACGGCAAAGGCGATCTCGTCAAGAGCCTGCACGTAGTTTGGGCGGTCTGCGCTGTTCGCCTTCATGGTCCTAATCTCATCGAGGACAGAGGCATAGGTGGGTACCTGCAACATCGGACTGGAATAGAATGTCACGATTCCTCTGTCATACACTCTCTTGAGTGCCTCAGTGGCCCTCTCGTCATCCTCGAAGTCGCGGGGCTTGACTATCGACCTCGCAAAGTCCTCGCCGCTTCTCGCCTCCTCCTCAAGTATGACTTTTGCTGCGATCTTGGAGTCTACGAGAACATCACCGAGTAAGAACGGATACTCGCAGCTGACATCGAAGATGACGAGCTTCGTTTCCTCGGTGTGATACAGAATCCTTCTGAACAAGTTGGACAGGAGGTTGCTCTTTCCTCCGCCCGTGAATGAGAACACACCAAAGTGATACCTGACGAGCTTCTCAAGGTCCACGTAGATTGGGACATCCTTCTCGAGCTCTTGAAACATCCTCAGCACGCCGACGCGTGGGTCCTTCCTCGGGTCGGAGCTGGTCTTCTTCAGCTTGATTCCCATGCTCTCCTTGACTCGTGAGTTGTAGATGTGATCAATGGCCTCAACGCTAAGAACGTGAACCTTGGCTCCAATCAACGGATATGAGAAGCCCTTCACAAACTCTATCTCGCTGGTCTTGTGAATAACGAGGTCGTAGTTGATAGGCACGGCACTCATCTCTACAAGCATTGTCGACTGGTCATCCGTGTCCCAGTCGGTCACCGCCTCCTCGATGACCTCGAGTTGAAGGGGAATGTAATGACTGTCGCTCACACCTCTGAGACCATAGTGCTGAGGCCAGACCTTCGAGATCACCATGACGGTGAAGCGTTCGATGCCTTTTCGCTGACTGGATTTCGATCTTGTGCGGAAGTTCGGAACCGCCAGCATCATGCCCTCCTCAAGCTGGGCCATTAGCTCCTTGTTGTATCGCACCTTGATTCTACAATCGTATCTGGCCGCCGTGCCCGACCACTCTGATGTGTAGTTGGCTGGCACGGACACAACCCTTGCTAGGGTGCCATCAAACGTGCCATCGAAGTCTGTGAACAGATTCTCAGGAATACTTCCTTGTGTGCTCAATGTCTGACCTCCTCTCCCTGAACGTTCCAAGGTAGAATAGCATCTCACGCAATTCGGGCCTTGCGGCCAGCCATGTGTGGGCACTATCAATCATTCTCTTGTGCTGGTCATAGTAGTACTTTGCTATCTTGTCCGCAATGTAGAGCGGCTTGATGTGTCCGAAGAGTTCCGGAACGCTGGTGGCTGTCATCTTCTTGAATAGGGTTATAATGAATTGCTGAACCGGATTGCATGCTTCTAGGTATAGCACCGTTTCCACTGGTTCCACAGTCATCCCGTAGTCGTGTCTAAGAACAAGAATTCTGTCTTCGCCGGTGTCAAACTCAGGATAGATCAGCCTATCGTACAACAGGACATTGCTCCTCAATCGCGGGTCACTCTTCGCCTGTGTGAGTTGGAAATACGCCTTGACGAAGGTCATGTTGAGGGATATTTGGTTTCTGCGGGCTCCCGAGACCAGCCCTTCCTTGCCCGAGAAGTGAGGCACCACTGTCTTGAAAGCGGTGTCATACTCGATGGTGGCCCACGGCACCCCGAGGCGCTCATGCTCCCGCAGTGAAACCCATTGCAGGATCATCCTGTCTGTGTCAGGCACGTCCTGTGCTACTGCATTGAACCCCCCGTGGAATCGCGCGACGTGGTTCAACACAGGGAGGAGCTGGTTCTTCATGTCTCTTGCCGAAGAGTCCTTTGCAACACCGACGAGCAGCGTCGGGTTTGACCAACAAGCGCGCATGATCTGAAACAGAGCCATGAGGCTGAGAAATGCCAAGTCGCTCGTCGTCAGCCATTTTCCGTTAATCTTGAACCGTTCGTCGTACAGGATGGTTTCGTCATCCGAGAATATCCGCCCGCAGACATCATCCAGCAAAGTCCGCACCCGGTCTTCAAGGCCCCTCAATTGGGGCACTGCGTAGTATCGGTCCTTCTTTCTTTTTAGTACAGGCCCCACATCATCCCTTGCGCGAAGACCCTCCTTGAGCACGGCGTCGAGTCGCTTCTCCCACTCGCCACCTTGCAGGTCAAGAACCTGCATGATCTCGTCGCGTGTCATTGCACCGTGAGCGAGCAACTCTCTGACTACTCTTGGTAGCAGAAACTCGCCACGCGGTGGTGGTGTGTTCAGAGCGGGATTTCCAAAGAGTCGGCGAGCGTACGCCCAATCTGTCTTGGTGAGTGGTCGGCCGCCTGCGTCTGCTCCTATCAGACCGCTCTCGTGATCCAGGTCCACGCGGCTGGGTGAGGTCTCAGCATAAAACGAGGAGAGCTCCGCGGACATGATGCGATCCATCAAGAGGATATCCACGGGCTTGTTTCTTGTGACAAGGGCGTAGCCCACGTAAAACTCTGCAAGACCCATGATGTAGTCGGCGAAGGCGGTGTTGTCCACTACCCATTGGTCTGGCCTACCGGCCGCAACATCAACCTCCCCGTACTCGTCTCGGACCAGAATACTCTGGTCAATGATTCTGACTTCATTGATGAACACTGGCAGCACCGACGAGACACTCAGACCACGATTGAGGTACTGTTCATCATACTTGACCTGAATCTCTCCGTCGTGTGATACCGAAACGGTGCCCTCTGCAGCATAGGCGCCGCCAAAGAACACAATGAGATCGAACGTCGGCTTCTTGTAGAGTGTACCGTCCACACCCGCGAATCTCAGGGTTCGCTTACCGAAGAACCTGTCCACAAATTCGATGTCTGCGATCTGGTCGGCATACACGTTGATGAGGTCCTTCAGAAATGTGTCATACACTTTGTCAAGTTGGTCGAACCGTGTTCTGTAGCTTTCAATCTGCTTCTCGGCACCCGCAAGCAATTGCTGTCCAGTGCTCCTGATTCTCTTTCCCAGACTCGAAACCGGTTCGCCCAAGAGCGTCAACCCCGTACCATAAGGAGTGCTGACATTCCCCGTAATAAGCACGATTCTCGGAAACACCGAGAAAGCCGAACTCCGGCCGTTGAGTGACTGTGAACTGCTCGCCGCGATTCATACGTGTACTAGCCGAGACTAGTACACGTTTGCGAAAGTCGCAAAGATGTACTGCCGAGGACGAGTACACGTACGCCAAAATCACGATTTCAAATTACAGCCCCTAGATGCTTTGAATCAGCGTTTTCCATGGGCTTGTCAAGGCATGCGTGTACCCTCGAACAATAGTACACGCAAACGCAGAGAGCAGCAAGAAAAGAAAGGGGGACAGCCCGCACCCCGTGGGGTGCAGGGTCCGTTTGTCTGTATCATCTGGCCCCGAGCCCGTCATAGACGGGCGGGAAGAACGATTGTAAGACGACAAGATGTGGCCATTTCATCTTCACATAGTCATAGAGATGGTTGAAGACCCAGGGCCACGCAAAGTGGCCTGTGCTAATGGCTGCAGTTCGAGGTAAGCAGACCATCAGAAGGACGCCCATAAGAAGAAGAGCAGCGAATCGTCCGCGCAATCAATTCACCATGAATTGGAAGCAATAGTTCAGTAATGGCCTAGAACGATATAAGGACTACTAGACATTGGTCTGATTGGTGACGCTTCTATCGCAGCTGTGTGCGTGAGTGATCTGATGAGGCAAAGCGGTAGGTACTACACTGGCTCTCAGGGCTTCTGATACTGTAGATAACATAGTCTCCTAAGAGTCAGTGGACCCTTTTCTTCCTAACTGCCTATCTCCTTAAGTTGATATCCTCAGCTTGTGACCACAAGTCTTTTTGGAGCGTGGTTCGCACGTTGAGCATCGGCGTGCCGAGCACATGCGGCCCGACCGGGGAGGCGACCCAGCCTTCAGGTATTGGACTTTATCACACTGGGTGGGAATGAGACAAGAGATGACGGAAGAAACCATCGAAAGGGAAGATGAGGCGACAGAGATTGACGTGTCGTCGTTGCTGCGTGGCACCGCCACGGTGGCATTTGTGGCACAGCTTGTCAGTGGTATTGGGATTGTGGGTTCGCTAATAGTGTACGCGATTAGCAGACCGGGAGGCCTTGTTGAGTCAATCGATCTCGATGTGGCCATCTTTCTATTGATGCTGGGCGCCATGTTGACGTTGTTTCTGTTTCTTGGAGCAATTGGCTTCTTTGTGCGGGTCAATCGCAGACTGGGCCGATTCGTCATGAGCGAGAATCTCGAGAGTGTGGACCTCAGCAGGCCCGGTGCAAAGCCGGTGGTTGTGCTCTATGGTATGGCTGTGGGTCTCATACTGATTATGGGGATGTATGGCTATTGGCTTGTGTACAAGTACTACCTTGCTGCCATTGCGTCAACGGCACTGAGTTTCTTCGCATTCTCTATTTCGCTTGCTGTGTTTGTCTTGGCCTTCTTGGTCGAGGTGGTACTTGTGGCGATAGGTCGGACAGCAAGCGGCATGGTCAAGAAGATACTGGCTCTAGAGGACTGAAAGATGACACACCACCGCTCAGATGTGCAAGACTAGGAGCCAGCGCATTGGAGGTACAGTGAATATCATGGAGATTCGACCAATCTAGGACCTATGCCAGAACCCGCGCAATGTTGCTACGGCTGCGGAGCGCGAAATCCGCGCGGGCTTCAGTTGAGAAGCTACTGGGACGATGACGAGGTCGTCGCAACTTGGACACCCGAGGACCACCATTTGGCTCCTCTAGGGATTCTGAACGGCGGCGTCATCGCGACTCTCATCGACTGCCATGCGACCGGCGCAGCAAATGCCGAGGCACATCGCTGGGGTCTTGTGGATGGCTTTGATGCGATGTACGTGACAGCGTCCCTTCATGTGGACTACATGAAACCGACGCCTCTGCGGTCGTCCGTCACACTGAAGGGTCGGGTAGAAGAAGTCGGCGAGCGTAGCATCATGGTGACCTGTGAACTGAAGTCCGAGGGAGCGGTATGTGCCCGTGGAAAGGTTCTGGCTGTGAGAGCGGACACGCAGCGTTTCGTTCGGACCTACGGCGAGTCCATTGGCTGCTGAGCCGGCTGTCTTCTGTGTCGAGAGATGTTTCTCAAAGCAAGGCTCACGACTACAACTGCGAGTACGCCAACCACTGAGGCCGCGAGATAGAGGATGCGAAGACTTCCTGTCAATGCCCAGATGAAAGCCCCGGCATTCGCTGCGAAGAGCCCTGTCGACTGCATCATTACATCGTAGGTGCCAAGAGCCCGCCCCTGCTTGTCGTCGTCCACATCGCGTACTACGAAGGTGTTCTCAGTTCCAATCCATACGGCCAGCGGCGCCGCCCACAGCACCTCAAGTATGAACATCAACACAACTCCTGATCCGAAAGCGTAGGCACCGATGATGAGCGCGTTGGAGGCGAGGGCAACGAGGAGGGCCTTGCTGTGGCTCTTGTCGGCCAGACCACTCGCATGGTAGGAGATCAATGCGTAGGTGAAGGAGAACGTGCTCCATGTCATGGCGTATACGGTGGTACTGACGTTCCATTCGTCCACACACAAGTTGCCAAAGTAGGGGATGGCCATGTTGAACAAGAAGTAGAACGGCAGCATGCTCAGCACGAACACCCAATAGTTCCTCCCAAGCCCACGGAAAGTGATCTTCGGTCCTGAACGTGCCTTGGCCCGGAGCCCCTCACTCAGCGACTCACGAAGACCGATGAGGATCGCAAACATCGTCACAATGCCCATGCATCCTGCGACAAGGTAGAGCGTTGGCGGTTGATAACCAGCCTCGAGGATGGCGGCTGCTATGAGCGGTGCGGCCCCGTCCATAAGGAAAGCAGGCATGAAGACCATAGCAAACTTCCGTGCCGAGTCCTGTGCACCGCTCGCAACGAGGTCATCCGCTGGGAATGCTCTTGTCATGACTAGCACAAAGCTCCACCCGAACATGGTGATACCATAAGCGACGGGGATAACGGGCCACACTGGAAACGAATGGAGAAGGAGCAAGCCTGTTGTCATCGGAACAAGCGCAAGCGAGATGGTCTTCTTCCTTCCTATCATGTCCGAGATGATGCCTGCAGAAGGCGATCCCGCGATGGAGCAGCCAGTCCCTGCGGTGAACGTGAGGCCCATCTGCCAAGGCTCC
>QMYR01000098.1 GCA_003662765.1 Candidatus Thorarchaeota archaeon | reverse complement strand
ACGACACCATCATTACGAATCCGGCCCTCCTGTTCGAGCACGGAGAGGAATCGTATGGCCCTCTCAAGGTCTATTCCTGCATCCACACACTCGCGAAGCACTGACGCCACGGGAACAGGCCGCCCGTGGTTCATGTCAATGAGGACCTCAACGATCATCTGAACGCGGCGTTTCACCCCGGCGCCCCTAGTTGGAAGAGCTTTGGACTTGGAACTTGAGTGTGAGAGAACGAGATTTCTCATCTCGGACTCAGCCTCCTGTAAGGTGGCCGCATATAGCATTCCAGGCTCGTCGACCAGAGTCGCACCACACAGACTGCAGGTCGACTCCTCGTCCTCACGGTCCACAGCCGCGTATCCCACATTGCCACAGCTTGGACAGACATACACCCGAAACATTCCTCGTTCGCGAACCACGTGTCACTCACCAGCCTCTACGACTCCTGCCTCTTCATGCCCATCTTCTACTTCGCCGGAGGCGCCACCCCACCCAATGCTCTGAAGATACTCACGCACATCGGGCTCTGTGGAGGACTTCTCCGACTTGTCAGCGTAGAAACCGCCCCACCCAAGCTTTAGCTCGACCGAGAACTCTGGGATACCCGCATTGTCTTGCAGCTGAAGGATGCGGATGTCGTCCTTCTTCCTTCGGGTGTAAAACCTGTAGTCTGAGCCGTGGGACAGAATATGACCCCCGGCGGGAGTGTTGGGATTGCCCCCGTACGTCGAGATTGAGGCCATTACCTGATTTGTATACAGGAAGATAGTCCCGGTAGCCGCCGCCGTACGGCGCATATGATTGAGCAACACGTTGAGATCCTGCTGCCGTATCCGGAGCGCCTCCAGTCCCACGTATTCGGCACGAAACAGTCCGGTCAATGAGTCGATGATTACCAGCTTGATGTTCTGTTCGGCACAGATCTGAGGAATCGTGTCAAATGTCTCAGTGATCTGTGAGGCCAAGATCATCTTTGCGCGGCGAATGTTTCCGAGAGCTGCCTCTGGATTGAGGCCGAAACGATATGCAACCCCACGCACAAGCCACGGCTTGAAAGAGTTCTCGCTGTCCAACCAGAGCACCCGCCCTCCCAGACCTCCTTGGCCGGGGGGCAACTGGACACGCACCGCAAGATGAGTGCACCACTGTGTCTTGCCACCTCTGGCAGGACCATAGAACTCCACTATCGAACCGCACTCAATCCCACCAAGAAGAGCCTCATCTACCGACGCGATTCCGGTGGTCAGCTTCGGCTCCTCAACCATGACTCTCTCCACTTCTAGGCCCGACCTGAACCCATGGAGCCCAACCAGCCGGCGGGCATTGCTTACAATCTTCTTGGCCGTTCCCTCGCCTATTCCCGCCTTCACCTGCAATTCTACTGGATTCTGGACGGCAAGGAGTTCAGCTGTCGTGATGAACACGGCCTTGAGTTTTCTGGCCACGGCTGGGCCTACCCCTTCTACATCCTCGAGAGATCTCAATCATGGTCACCTCCACTTGCTGAGCAGATCGGACCACGCAGAGGAACAACTCTCTCAAGACGGGCGACAGAGGGATGAAACAGAAGACCGACTTCACCGAGGGTTCGAACTGTAACCGAGCCCAAGAGGGCATTGACCATTGCGGCGACTGGGCGTGGGACTTGGAACGCAACTCCTCTGTCAATGGTCATGCCAGCCACGCTGATGTAGCCGCCTATCACCTCGGAGAGAGGTTCGGGGGATCTCGCCATAACTTCCTCTAGTAGAAGAATGAGGGGTTTCGTCCGCACGCTACTCGCCTCAATCATGTCACGTACCGACTGTAGGAACGTCTGCCAACCCCATGACTGTGGGCCACGACCGATTGCAAGCATCCCTGCCGAGGCCCCCTCTAGCCACGGCTCACTAGGTGTGTCATCGAGTGCCCTGTGAAGATACATCATGGCTCCAGCCGCGAACATTAGGTCTGAGCCTCCTCCGATTCCTCGGCCTCGTAGAACACCTGTGGGAGCGGAGTCAGATCAGATAGCCAACCCATGACATCTCGAATCAATGGATCAGTGAGCTGATCAGAGTTCAGGACTGAGGAGAGAAGCACCTTCGATGCCACGACGACACGCTCCAGAGCAACGGCTCTCTCCGCGTACGTCATGGGCCGGAACCAAGGCATCACCATGAACCCGCTCTCTCCGGCCAGAAACTCTCGCCAGTCAGTACCCCACACCCCAACAACGGGGTCACGTTCAACAGTAGACAAGAGAACCTCAGTCCACTCGTGCCATCGCCTGAAGAACCGGTACACGGAACGAGCGAGACTGTTGAGAGCATCCCCTCTATTGTCAGGCACCCCCTCGAACCCGAGGACCAATCGGATCACATCACCACGAACCATCGCATTGGCTATCAAGCCGTGATCGTAGTGGCTGACTACAGCAGCCATCCCCGGCACAAGCCCGGGAATGTCACACGGCAGATAGCTGCCGTGGCGGAGCTTCACCTGTCCGAAGGGCGCAAGCATGTGGCTCCTGAAACCCATGACAACAATCAGCAATGGATGGGACTGATCCGCAGGACGCAGCCGTGCACGAATGACCGTTCGATCCGCTGTATTGAATGCCACCTGCATCTGACCCGTGACATCAACCATCCCTGCAATCCTGACCTGGGTCTCGCACGCTGTCCTGAGTTGTTCCTCAAGGTGTCGAATCATTCTGTTCACCGGTGCACACTATCAGTATCGCCAGAAGTTCAGCTTTCACCCCTGGCCCCCTTCAGTCTTACAGCAGCGTACCTTCGAAAATCAACATGTAGAAGACCGAAAATACGCTAAATCGGACCGATGGTTTCCATTATGCAGGCCAAGTGGCATAACCTTGGCGATTACGCTTATGCATTGCATGGTTTTCCACGAGAAGGCTGAGAATGCACTGTGTGCCACAGGAGCGAGGAATCCGCATGATCCACGGAGAGGGCTTGGAAGTGAGTATCACAGGCCATTATGTTCGGGGCCGAAATATATGGAAAACCACGCAAGCGCAACTGAAAAGATATAATATGAAAGCCATGTCAACCTGTATCAGTCCAATACAGCAGCCTTGAGCCAATTGGAGGATAATGAAGACGGGAGAGAGGCTGTAGCGGCCATTGGGATAGAGAGCATCTCAGGCGTAACTGAGAATGCCTTCCCAGTGCGTTAGTGGACTAAGCAACGAGTTGTGACGCATAACGGAGGCTGTCTAGCAGATGTCAATAAAGAAACGACTGTTTTCTAGCATGATCTCGCGGAAGTACAAGTATGTTGAGCATATGCTCGACCACCCGTGGGAGACTGCTGTGGAGAAACTGTTGCAGGTACTGAAGAGAAACGCAAGCACAGTCTACGGGAAACGGTTCCATTTTGATACAGTCCGTTCTCCCGAAGACTACTCGGAGAAGGTGCCCCTAACCGATTCCGAGCAGCTAAGGCCATACCTCAAGATGGTCTATGAGAACCCGCGCGGTGCAATACTTACCAGGGACGATGTGATCTGGTACCTCCAGACCTCTGGGACAACGGGCCGCCCGAAACGGCTGCCAGTCAATAGGGCGGGCTTGCGCGATGTATCGAACGCTTCAGTAATGGTGGGTCTGTCATTCATAGCGCAGGACGAGGCTCGCCTGAAAATGTTGAATGGGGTCACGGTCGTTTTTGGAGCGGCCACGGAACTAGACCACATCAATGGTGTGCCTGTGGGCTATGCATCAGGTGTGTTCATCAAGTTCCTTGGCAGGTTCAACCGGCAATTCGTTAGACCCACAGAGGATGTCTTCAATATCCAAGATATGGACAGAAAGATGGAGGCCTATGCTGAGGTTCTTGTCAAGGAACATGTCACAGGCATTCAGGGCATCACCACTCTTTCGCTGGCCCTCATCAGGAAAATGCAGAATGACTATGGGCCCTGGCTCCTTCGAAGGTTCAAGGGCACCAAGTACGAGAACCGGCTGACAGCAGCAATGAATGACGACGGTACAATCGATGTTGAAACGTTGTGGCCCGACCTCATCTATTTCCTAGGAATGGGCATCGATTCGAGTCCGTACAAGCAGTGGATCAAGGAAACACTTCCTCAGACGCACATTAGAGAGCTTTATGGCGCGTCCGAGGGGTCACTTGCTGGTCAACTCTTCGAGGACATAGATGGCATGCAACTCTTCCCTTGCGCTAACTACTACGAGTTCATACCTGAAAACGAGATAGACGAGCAAGAGCCGCAGGTACTTCCCATGACGGATGTAAGGAAGGGACACCGCTACGAGATTGTGATAACGAATCTCCTGGGATACTATCGATACAGGATGGGGGATCTTGTCACAATCGCGAAGACTGATCCTCTGACTGTATGCAATGTGACTAGACGGGGCAAAATCGTCAATCTCTCAGGGGAGAAGGTATCTGAGGCGCATGTGTCCACGGCAATCACAGCTGCGTGTCTGAAGACGGGTGCCGAACTGATGGACTATACGGTCTATGGCAAGATAGAGAACGGACTGGCACACTATGTGATAGCCGCCATGTTTCACAATCCAGAGATCGATCCTGATGAGTTCGTGGGCGCTTTCGAGGAAACGATGAAGACCATCAATGAGGAGTTCAGGGTCGTCCGTGAAACGGGCGCTCTGGGACCCACAGTCCTAGAAGAGATGAAGTCATCCTACTACGACAAAGTGGTCAGGAGGCGAAGTCACCAGAGCAAGCCCCTGTCTCTTGCAACTGAGGCCGAGATTGCAAGACTCCTACGCGGTTCGTAGACCAGACAGGTCCAGCATTGTATTCCTTAGTTTCATGTGATGATTGGAGCCGTGTCCTCTGCAGGGATTGCCTTAGTTGACACAGTACCGGCCATGCGCGGGAGTATGAAGGCAAGGCCACCAACGAATATCCCTATCGCGTTGAGGATGTCGCTGACGAAGGAGAGTCCAAGAGGCCGAAGAGGAATCTTGAGGGACTGGCTGACTATTATGACGACCAGACCTAGCAGAGCAAGGTCACTACGTATCTCTTTCAGCCTTCCCGTGCGCCACGTTATGGCGAAGGTGATGATGAAACCAATCCCGGGTATCATCATGATAGGATACAGTAGCCCCATTAGCACGACTGCAGATGGCGCAAGGACGACCACAACGAACCAGTAGACAGTGTAGGCCAGCAATACCCTTGAGTGGTACCGCTTGTACTTGTGCGCCCAAATCTGAAGCAACCCGGGCAGAGGTGGAGTCATGACGAAGTAGATGACACACGCGCGCACCCTCAAGAAATCTAGGGTGTCAGGAAAGACTCCTGCCAGGACTAGGGTCTGCATCAGCATATTGGCTCCCTGAAAGATGAAGGAGAGGCCGAAGAGCAGAGGTAGATCGGTCAGAAGCCTGTTCTCGTAGGAGCGCCAGATTAGAATGAGTTCTATCGAGAGGAGCATGCTTAGTAGCGAGGCAACAATACTGATTGTGACCGTCACGTCGATGGGAATCTGCATCTGGCTCGGCTCCTTCTGTTCATCGTGCCAAGACAATAAAAGCACCACACAAACCGTTGATTGCAATTCGGACAATCTTGGACACGATGTCCCCGTCGTCCCAGCAACGGTACTGGCTTGTTGAACCTCAATGATGTTCCTCGCGGCGTTGAAATCTGCGTGGAGCTCACTGCCACAGCGAGGACAATAGAGGTAACCTTCGATCATCTGCTCCCACTTGCGCCATTTGAACTCCACACATTCCAGTACGAAAACAATGGAGTCGACCTCCTGCGTCTCAGCGATGGATGGTCTTGGTACACACGCCAAGGCGACAAGGAGCAGATTCTGATAACATGATGGGGAGAGATAGTACCAACAAGATCACTGAGCTGGTCGAGGAGGAGGTATGTATTGATGGAAGAGGATTGGAGGACGTTGGTGATATCATGCTCATGAGGTGCCATGGTCGTCGGTGTCCTAGATTGTCCGGCGCTGCTCGTGACCCCGGATGATTCAAATAGCACCCTGTGTCCCCGTATTGCAGCTACAAGTTCACCGCACGTAGGGCTGGGCCGAACCATTCAGAGGGCAACACATCATGGTGAGAGTCGCTCACATCTCAGACTCCCACTTGGGAGCGGCTATGTTCCAACTTCCTGAGAGGCGTGAGGATGTAAGGATCTGCTTCAGAAGAGCTGTAGAGCGTGCACTGTCTTACAGCCCCGACATTCTTGTTCACACGGGGGACCTCTTTGACAGCCCGGATCCCTCGCAGGTGGACATGCAGGTCGCAATTGAGGCATTCAAGGCCGCTGCCAAGAAAGACGTGATGGTCGTCGTGCTTCAGGGAAACCATGATCTCGCTGGGCTCAGGAGGACAGCCAGCCCCGTCAGAACCCTTGAGCAAGCAGAGTATGTCGTATCAACAGGCGAGGAACAGTACCGAATAGTGAGAGAGAAGATTGATGGACAGGATGTGGAGATGCATATGCTCTCCTGGGGACCAAAGAGGACCACCCAGCGATTGGTTCGTGAGTCACGACCTGACGGCGATATCAATCTGCTATTTGCGCACACCACCGCCACAAACTGGGACTCACTGCCTCTGGACTTTGACTATATTGGAGAGGGCCATACTCATGTGTTTCAGCTAGATCGGTACGCAGGAATTGGTGCACCAGGTTCCACGGCTGTGATCGAGTGGCGGAGAGAACTTGGAAAGAATCGCACACGACAGCTTATCATAGTTGATGCCGAAAGGGATGGCATCGAGTTTCAGACCGAGGAACTCAGGGACGTACGGGAGTTTGTGCATGTATACGGTCTCGACATCACCGGAACAAGCGGAGAGATGGCCAACGAGGTCATCAAGAAGAAGATAGAGACCCTGCCTGTTCGCAGTAATGGTTCGATTGTCATAATCGAGGTCAGCGGAACGATTGACTCGGAGGCCGAGAGCGCAATCAAGCGCGAAGAGCTCGTGGAATTCGGCCGGAAGCATCTCAACGCACTCGTTGTGTTCATCGAGCCCAAGTGGAATGTCCTGGGGCCTCGCCCTGTGAGCCTCTCGAGGCCACTTGATGTGAGAAAGTCCGTGACAGAGTACGCACTGAAGACCGGCATGAATCAGGTTGAAGAACTTGTCCAGTTGCTTGACGAGATTGGGGTGGGGTGACAGAAGAGAATGATTCGTAGGCTCTACTTGGAGGATTTCCGAGTCTTTGCAGGGCAGGAGTTCAGGTTTGATGATGGCATCACATGCATTGTCGGACCGAACGGCTCGGGCAAGACAACTATCCTTGAGGCAATCGAGTTTGCACTGTTCAAGCGCGTGAGGCGGAAAGACAAAGACATCGGAAAGCTTGAGGAGTTAATCCGGCATGGCAGAAGACGGGCGAGAGTGGAGATGGAGTTTATCGCTCCAGCCAATGGGAGAAGGTATCTGGTCAAAAGGACCATCAACGTGGGATCTACGGCTGCTGAACTCATCGACATTGAAACTGGAGAAACAATTGAAGACACGGTGAAGAGAGTCAACAACGAGATTGTGCGTCTGCTGGGGACCGACAGAGATGGTTTCGCAGCACTTGCCTATGTCAGGCAGGGTGACATTAGCATTCTATCACGGCTTCCGCCAAGGAAGAAACGTTCAACGCTCCGAGACATGATGGGACTTGGAATCTATGACGATACAACGAAGAATCTGAAGAGTAGGACACGCTTGCTCGAAAAAAAGCTCAGTTTGATCAGTCAGACTCGTCAGACTCTCGAAGAAGTACGCAGACACTTGCCCTCGGGCACGACCCTTGACACAGCGCTGCAGGCACTTGAAACGCTGAGAGGACAGGGGACGGATGGTGCGGCTCTTGAAGTCCTGAAGACGTTGATTGACCAAATCAGAGAGTCTGTAAGAACAGTTGAGGAGAAGCTCGCGTCCGAAGAGTTGTCCGTGCAACCAAGACTCATAGAGAAAGAGAAGACTCTTGCCGCCCGTCTCCAAACAGTGTTGGATGAGATACCAAAGGTGGCCGAGGAACAACTAAAGCCGCGGATAAGAGCGGAGGCGAGAGAGTTATTCCTCAACATTTTCGGGGACAAGTACAGCGATCTGACAATAGATGATGACTATGACATTCGTCTATTCGATGTGGGGGGCCATCCTGTAAAGCTGTCAAAGGCCTCGGGCGGTGAGGATGTCTGCGTGAACTTCGCTCTCCGCGTGGCCGTGAACACAGCACTTCAGAAGGAGGCCCAGGCAGGAAACACGGAGATGCTCCAACCACTTGGCCTCTTGATCCTCGACGAGCCCGGCGCGGGACTTGATTCTCAGAGACGACGCTGGCTTCCTGAGGCAATATCGAGTCTTGATTCTGTGAAACAGGTCATCGTCGTGACCCACATGGAGGAATTGAGAGATGCCGGGAACGTTGTCATCACGCTTCAGCCACAGGGTTATGACAGACCACCAAGAGTCATCGTGCAAGAATAGATGACAGACACTTCTCAGGGCTCGAACAGCGAAGAGCGGTCTTCGATCCTCTCGCGAGACGTGATCAGGCCTCGCATCTTTCGGGCAATACGTGCGTCACCAAGCACTATCGCGCCCACTACAATGTCGCTCTTCAGGACAGCCTTATAGTAACACGCCGTTTCCTCGTCCCTGACGACAATCGTGTCATGGTCGTCGGTTTCCGGGCGAATTGTTCCTATTGATGTTAGATCTATGCCGGCGACCTTCAGGGTATTGGATGGAACCGTCCCCTCATACGTCGCCGAGCCAAAGTCAAACATGTTGCGCGCCGCGACCCTTGCTGTGTCTAACGCAGTCGGGATTATCCCGCCACACCGGCCGTTCCACTCCATGCAGTCCCCAGCAGCGTACACTCCACGAGCGGTGGTCTCCATGTGATTGTCAACGAGGATT
>QMYR01000097.1 GCA_003662765.1 Candidatus Thorarchaeota archaeon | reverse complement strand
GGTTCGAGGCGTTGGAAGAACGCATGGATAGCCGTTTTGATGAGATGCAGAAGGTGATTGTAGCGTTGCAGGTATCCATGGCCGACTTGTCTGGCAAGTATGGCAAAAGAGCTGAGGATGCTCTCCGAAAGGTTCTTAGTGAAGTCCTGGAGGGCGAAGGCATCGAAACGGCACGCATAGAACACATACAGGTCTTAGATCGCGATGGTAAGGTCTTTGGAAAGGGATACACCACCGACATCGACATCCACTATGAGGGAAAAAAGAGGTGGATTATCGAGTATAAGGCCCGGGCCGACAAAGAGAACATCATGCATCTCGTGATGGTTGCAAGGTTGATGCGAGAGGTCTACAGGATGCCGCCTGACCGCATTGTAATGGTTGCCCTGAATGTCAGCGAAGAGGCAAAGGCATTCGCTGAAGAGATGGGCGTTGATGTCATTCGGGGAATCCAAGCAAATCCGGTGCTTTTGCCGCCACCGTAGCCACGCGGCCCATGCTGACAGTCTTCTTTTTTCACATGGCTTCCGAACGCCCAAGTCTTGGCTGTGGGGCCCAATGTGATGTCGTCCGTCCGAGGTATGGGTATCTGTTTCTAGTGTGCGGGTGGTGGAACAGTCAGCTGCAGCTTCTCATTGAACATATGCTTAAGGAACAGACGCGACACTATCAGGCCGCAGATGACAGTGGACAGGAATATCATGATAAAGATGATGACCTGATAGAAGGCCGCGGCAACTGGATTCGCACCGCCAATGATCATTCCACTCATCAGTCCCGGAATGCTGACGATTCCCAGCGACGCGTATCTGTTGAGGTTGGGTAACATTCCGCTCCGAATTGACTCACGTATGGTGACCTCTGTCGCCTGAATCGGTGATGCACCCAGAGCAAGCGCGGTTTCCACGAGAGCCCTCTGTTTCTGGGCATTGGACCACATTCTGTCAAGGACGAGACTCGTCATGCCCATTGAGTTGCCAATCACCATCCCGCCCATTGGGATGATGAATTCGCCAGTCTGCTCGACTATGCCGAGAACGGTCGCAAGAGCCATCACTCCAACGCCGCCAGCGATTATGCCGGGGAGGGATGTCACGAAGACTCCTGGAATATGGTCGAGATTTCCTCGTACAGTGTATGCTGCGAATGCGGCCATGAAAAACAAGACAAAGAAGATGATCGCCAGGTTTTCAAGTGCGAATATTTCAACGAGTATCAGTGCCATGAGGATGATTTGGATGGTTCCTCTTATTGTCCCGACGATGAGCTTGTTACCCACGCCGAGTCCTTGCCACTTGGATATCAATAGAAGCAGGACAAGTAGGACCATCGCGATGGCGTAACTTGTCGCGGCGTTGACCACATCGGGTGGTAGTGTGGCAAGCCAGTCAAGTAGGGTTGGTATCTGCTGAATCATCATTTCCTCGCCTCCGAGTTTCCAATCTCGACAACACTCGATGTGAACCGTTCGGCCTGCTCGCGATTGTGCGTGACAATCAACACACCTATCTCTCTCTCAGCAATAACGCGGTTCACAGTGGCCTCAACAATGAGTGTCGAGTCTTCATCGAGAGCCGATGTCGGCTCATCCAGAAGCAACACATCAGGACGAAGTAGTAATGCGCGAGCAATGGCTATCCGCTGCTTTTCGCCCCCGGAGAGGTTCCCGGCCACCCTATCCAGCATCTTTGGCTCAAGGTTCACCTGCAACAACACATCAAGGAGATCCTGCTCTGTGGACTTCATCTTATGAATCCGTAGGCCCCACAGGAGATTGTCCCTGACGGTGCCGGGAAACATCGTTGCCTGTTGTGGCACTAGGATCATTTGTCGTCGAAGTTCGCGAGGATCCCACTCGTTCACGTCCTTGCCCTTGAAGGTGACTACGCCCTCGGTGGGCGTCACGAGATTTACGGCTATTCTGAGGAGCGTGCTCTTTCCTCCGCCGGAAGGACCAGACACGCCAACCGTTTCTCCGCGATGAAGGGAGATACTCACGTCCTCGAATAACGTGCGTTTTCCGAACCTCATTGTGATGTGCTTCATGTCGAGGATTGGTTGGACATCCATGTTCGTTTCGCCGAAGTTGCCGACGCCAACGCCCATTTTAACATACTGAAACGGGTCGCGAAGAGCTCCGTTCATCGTCATAACACACATATGTGCTAAGACCATGCGGCACATGGAGGCACTTCACGAATGCCCGGACTTGTCGTCAGAAAGAGCAACGGCGATCTCCGATGGTATCCCTTCTTCAGACACGGGGAAAAATTCAGCTTCTACCCTGACAAGGACTATGGTGAGAGCGAAACGGGGTTCAAAGTGGGGCGCGGGTTCAACTTTGTCAAGTACCTGCCGGGGTACTGGATGCCAGCACCCTCTCCAGTTCCTCACAGACGGATTGGCGGTGGCAACTCATTGGTTGTGCTCGAGAAGGACGGTGACCTGAAGTTCTATCGCTTCGAGGAGATGACGTTCTTTGTGAAGAACACCGGTCACCGCGTCGGGCGCGGCTTCAAGGCCGAGTGGGACTACTTTGTGGCCGAGTGGACAGGCAACGGAACAAGTGACCTGCTTGTCAGGGATGAGGACGGTCACCTGAGACTGTTCCCCTGGAATGGGGAGAAGTTTGTGGATCTCGGTCGTGAGGAGAAGGTGGGTGATGGTTTTCACAAGGACCGTTTCACTCACCTCTTGCCCGGGTACTGGACCGGGAGAGAGTTCCCAGACCTTGTGGTCCGGGAAGAGAACGGAAATCTATGGCTGTATCCGTTCAACGGGAAGACATTCAAGGGCCAGGGCAAACCACGCAAGATTGGCCGCGGCTTCGGCGACCAGTTCACCCACTACTTTGTCGACGAGTGGATGGGGAACGGCACGCCGGACCTGATAGTGCGTCACAAGAACGGCAAGCTCATCCGGTATCCCTACGGAATGTTCGATTCTTCCAAGGACTATTACCACTTCTCTGACCCTCCGTATGCAACGGTTGGTCGAGGATTCAAGGGTGATTGGGTTTATATCGTGGGTCATTGGCGTACACCTGGCCATCCTGACTTGCTTGTGTGCGACAATCACCACAAGATGAGGTTCTATCCGTTCGAGAACGGCGAGTTTGTGGAGCTTCCAAAGAGCGAGAAGTACGTGGGAAACGACTGGAAGTTCACGCACTTCTTCGACTTCTATCCCGTCGAAGAGCAGGTATCGAGACCGTAAATGGGTAGTGACCCCATGTTTCGGAGCGGCTATGCGACCGCAACGATTAAGTCACAAGCCAATGCCTGTGCGCCCGAGATGGGTCGTGATGAGCACCGACGGCGACATGGGCCCCCAAGACGAAATGGAACTGCTTACTGGAGTGTCTGAAACGAAGCTCCATGCAGTGGGGATGATCCTGGCTGCAATATACGGAGTTGCAAGTGCCATTCCAATAAGCGCCTTTTTTGGATCTGTTGGGGTGTCAGGGTCTATTGGTCTCTCCATCTGTATTGCTCCGCTGTTTGGCATCCTGTTGGGGCCCAAGCGTGGTTTCGCCTACGGACTCGTAGCCGGAGTGATCCAAGCAGCCTTGGCCACAGTCATTCCCAGTGCTGCACTTGCTCTTGCGGTACCAACGATGGTGCTTGGCCCGTCTGTTTCGGGACTGTTCACTGGTCTTGCCTTGAGGCCCTGGACTACCGTCGCGGGGAAGCGGATTCCGGGTCCGTCTATCACGATAATCTATCTGCTCCTCGTGATAATCCTCTACGAGATTCCAGAGTACGAGGCGTGGTGGTTTCCCGCGGTGTACTTCGCGGCGGTGATCACTGCGCTCCTGCTGCAGGTGAAAGAGGTACGCTTCGACCCTTCAGCAGAGGGCTGGAAGAAGTACCTGCAGGTGGTTCCATTCACTATTATTGGCACGGCCACAGACTTCTCAATGATGACACTGGGCGCTGTCTACTTGATGGGGATACCGGCGCCGGTGTTCGGTTTCGTGATCTTCCCGTTCATGCTGGGCGAGAGAATTGCAGCTATCGTTGTGAGCGCAATTATCGCATCAGTCGCTCTGGCAGCGTTCAGCGACTTGTGGACGGGGACAACGGAGTAGATGGTTTCTCAGTCGAGATGTGTGATGATCAATCTAATTGCCTGAATGCTGGTAGCTAGCCCCATGGTCGGCAGGGTGGCCAATCGCTTCTGGATTGCCTGTGATGGAAGAGGCGGAATGTGAACGAAACCGACACGTTCAGGTTGTTCATCCCTTGCGGCGCGGTGCAGTAGATAGTACAGTACCCAGTTGCAGCCATATGTTCCCGCATGATAGCTGACCTCTGCAGGAATGCCATCCGTGCGCAAGACCTCTGCGAGCCTGTGAACATCAATCGTTGCGAAGTAGGCCGCAGGCCCATGCTCGATGATGAGATCCCTCTCTGGAGCGTACCCGGTATTGTCCTCACGTGTCGTGCTGACTGCATTGATTGCAATTCTCTCCAGCGTAATCGCACCCCGATTTGCCTGACCGCAGGCAAGGACTACGTCGGGGCGGTGTTCGGTCACAAGCCTCTCCAGGGTTTCCCCAAGTGACCTGTAGTCCAAGGCGAGGACATGCCCAATCACATCGTATGCGGCAACGACCTCTCCGTCGAGAGATTTCGCGATCTCAGCTGACGGATTGACCTCAAAGCCATCAAATGGCTCAAACCCGGTCACCAGCACGGTTCCAGTCATGGCAATCAGAAATGCCGTACTGTCGCCGACTTGAATAGTTCGGTCATCAGTTCAGAGGGACCTGGAAAGCGCCGACTATGAACCATATCCCCAGGAGCACCTGGAAGACACCGACTCCCACGTTGAGCCAATTGATGCCTCTGACATTTGCTCTCTTTCGTGCCTTGTCCGTTCCAAGCGAGAGGAATGCACCATAGATCAGGTCCGTCGATATGTGCGTGAGGTAGACCAAGATGGCGGCCACGACAACAGTTCCTACGCCCATTTGTAAGTCCACTATCAACACGGTCACAGTAGAGAGGCCAATAGCAAACCACCAGAGGAGAAAGTAAGGTGAGAGAATACTGACGAGTGCGCCCTGAACGGTCGCGCTGACAACGGTGGCTCTCACCTCCTCAGCCTGAGCCTCAATATCCAGTTCCGAGGCTGTGTGTCTGTAGTCCTTCAGTGCGAGAGCCCCAAAGGCGATAACAACGACACCGCCGAGGCCCATTATCAGTGCGATTGAGTAGTTTGGCAGGACCAGGGTCTGAACGCTAAACACTATTGCTGCAACAATCCCAAGCTCGACGATTGCGTGGCCCACCATCGGCAGTATTCCAAAGAGCTTTCCGCGTTTTGCCGCGTTCTGGACTACAGCGGCGGATAGCGGGCCGGGGGCGAGTGCGCCCGTCAGGGACAGTAGAAACCATGCCACGAGAATCTCAATGGGCGTCAATTGCCATCACCCACGCGCTGTGATTGGCAGCTTGGCATCTGAAAAGCGTTGACAAACGAGCACATCTGTGCATACGCGCGGTCTCCAATAGTCTTAATAGCGGTCTCAGAACAGCGCTAATGAACTCACGGAGCGGTTCATCTGTGAAGCTGGTACAGATAGTACTGCCCTACGGAAAGACGGAGGGCGTCTACAACTTCCTCGTGGACGCAATGAACGTCGTCAACATCCAGAAGATTGATGTTGGCGAGGCCCATCTCCTCTTCTTCAGGATTCCTGACGACAAGGTCTTTGACATGGTGGAGGCTCTGAAGAGCCGCGGCCTTGGTATCGAGTATGGGCTCATTGATGTCATCGACACCAAGGTTTCCCTCCCCGGTGACCTGTCAGAGGAGAGTCAGGAGGAGAAGATTCAGCGAGAGGCCGCTCTTGCTGTCGAGGAGATATTCAGGAATGTCACGAGGCAGGCATCGCTTAGCTTCGACTTCATTGCCTTCTGTGTGCTTGCCGCCCTGATGGCAGGAGTCGGGCTGATTCAGAACAACGTCACAGTGATTGTAGCGTCGATGCTGCTGTCGCCCCTGATGGGACCGATGCTTGGTGTCGCGCTTGGGTATGTGGTCGGAGACCGCGAACTGTTCATCAAGGGCACTCGAAACGAACTGCTTGCTCTTGGAGTCTCCTTTGCAGTGGGTGCCATCATGGCTCTGATTATGCCATTCCTGTATCCCGGCCCGCCATCGTTGATGGATGTGATTGAGAGCGACTGGACATCGACTCCGATGGTGCTGACTGAGATCACCCGGAGAGGCGGATTCTCGGTGCTTGATGTGGGCGTGGCCATATTCTCAGGAGCTGCTGTCGCCGTTTCGATCACTCGTGGGGACATGTCATCCCTTGTCGGCGTCGCTATCTCCGCAGCACTCATGCCCCCTGCCGTCAATGTCGGGATGATGTTGACCCTAGGTTTTGTGACCGGCTCCGCCATTGGGATACAGATTGGAATCGGATCGCTCATGCTCTTGACGATGAACATAATCCTGATTGACGTGGCCGCTGTGGTCATGTTCAGAATCAAGAAGCTCGGTGTCATCCCAGACAAGAGCGCCCGGTGGATTGGCATCTCCAAGTTCAAGCAGCGCGGCTCAGAGGGACTCTACCATCACGTGGCTGACGCCCCGAGAAAGCAGGAGACGCCTGAGGCAGCCTTCAAGCCTGCAGAACAACCTGTTTCCACGCCCCCGCCAGAGCCAAATGGCGATAGGCAAGAACCCGCAAGCAACGGCTAGGCGCCGACCTGCGGGCAGTGTCTTGACCTCAAGGGCAGTTGATTGACAGGGTAGCCGTCCAGACCAGAATAATACTAGGCTCCATATTCCTCCCATGGACCCTTGATGCGAAGGGTTAACTGTCTTAACAAGTTGACCGGGAGGAATAGTCAATGCCGCCGATCAGGGGCACCAAGAACAAGCTCTTCAAGGGACTGACAGAGCACGACATTCTTGTCTGGGAAGAGGAGAAGATGCGTTACCAGAGGCGAGTGGGACACAAAGTCACTGACTTGGAGTTCTTGCGCCATCTGCTGATGACTGCCTCTCGTCCTGTCATATCCGCCAAGGAAGGCGTTGTTTCAGGTTTCTTGGCGGGCACAGGTCCGGTCTACGAGAAAGCCGACACACTTCTTGAGAAGTACCGCACAACAAGGATCCTGACACAAGAGCAGCACGCAGGAGAGACGACACGAGCTGCTTCGTGTAGTCGACTCGACACATCTAAATGTCTGAAATGACCCTCTAGACGGTCATGTCGCGTGTCACTGTATTGGGTGGTGCCGGCACCGTTGGAACGGTGGCTGTCAAGACTCTGTTGTCCTCGGGGAGCTTCTCGGAGGTTGTCATCGCAGACCTTGATGAGAAGCTGGCAAAGAGGCGGCTGTCAGAGATCGGCGACGAGCGCCTGTCGGCCGTGCAGGTAGATGCTACCGACGCCGAGGCGGTGAAGCGAGTCATCAAGGACTCCGATGTCGTTGTGAACTGTGCAGGGCCTTTCTATCGTCTTGGTCCTGTCATCTTGAGGGCGGTCATTGACGCGGGGATGGACTGCGTCGATGTGTGTGATGACTTTGACGCAACGAAGATCCTCCTCAAGATGGACGAGGATGCAAAGAAGGCGGAGATCACCGCCCTGACGGGAATGGGCTCGTCCCCTGGGATTGCTAACCTGCTGGCGAAGTTCTGTGCGGAGCAGATGCTGGACGAGGTTGAATCAATCGACATTCTTCACGCTCACGGCGGTGAGCCGAGAGAGGGCCCCGCAGTTGTCGCTCACAGAATTCACAGTATGCTGGCGGACATTCCGATGTACTTGGATGGCAAGTTCACAACTGTGCGGTATTTCGAAGAGAGCGGTAAGGCGCTCGAGGAGGATGTGTACTTTCCGAAGCTCGGAACGTTTCGCTGCTATCCGTATCCACATCCTGAGACCATTACGTTGCCACGATACATCAAGTGCAAACGAGTGACGAACCTTGGCTGTGTCCTTCCTACTGAGTACTACGACCTGATCAGGAACATAGTGAGGCTGGGTATTGTAGGCGAGGAACCTATTGATGTGAGAGGTGCCAAGGTCGCCCCTCTCGACTTCGCAATAGCCTACATACTTCACGAACGTGAGCGGATTCTGAGAGAGACCAACTTCGGCACTCAGCGAGGCTGCCTCAAAATCACCGTGAAGGGAAAACTGGATGGCAAGCCGCATCGCTTTGACTTCTCGCTGGTGTCCGTGGGTCAGTCAATGGGCGAGGGTACAGGGATACCCGCGGCTATTGGGGCAATCCTCATGCAGAAGGGAAAGATAACTGAGAAGGGCGTGCTACCTCCTGAGGGTTGCGTCAATCCGTTCGAGTTCCTGCTCGAGATGCAGAAACACCTTGGACTGGAGAGCCTAGACTCTGAGGAGTCACCGCTCATAATTGAGTCCACCGACAGCGAGGGCAACGTAGAACGTGCCACTCTGTAGGGCAGTCCCGCACGTGTTGGTGCCTTGACGAACGACAGGCAAAAGGTATTTGGTACGCGGCCCCTTCCCAGTACAGTTCGCGTTCGTTGCTTGAGGTGGGCTCATTGGCCAGCTACGTCATCGCTCACGATGTGGGCACAGGAGGAAACAAGGCCTCCCTAGTGACTCCTGAGGGAGAGGTTGTTGCCTCGGCCGTTCAGGAGTACCCTGTACTGTACCCCCAGCCCGGATGGGCAGAACAAGATCCCGAGGGCCACTGGTGGAAGGCAATCTGTGCAACGACAAAGAGAGTAGTGGAGAGCGCAGGCATCTCACCAAGGGATGTCGCAGCGATAACGTTCTCCACTCAGATGATGGGGACCATTCCAGTTGATAAAGAGGGACACCCCCTGATGAACTGCATGACCTGGATGGACACTAGGGCGGCAAAGCAGAACAGGGCGGTGATCTCAAATCCCATCCGAATGCTCAGGATGCTGCGGATCACTGGTGGCCTCCCGTCGGGCAAGGACATAATCGGGAAGATAATGTGGGTCCGAGACGAGCGCCCTGAGGTCTACGATGCCACACACAAGTTCCT
>QMYR01000096.1 GCA_003662765.1 Candidatus Thorarchaeota archaeon | reverse complement strand
TTGATCTTCGTCAGCGGGCGAATGCCAAAGTCCATGCATACCGGTCCAACTCCGACCCTATCGGCCGCATCAGACACTGCCGCCACATAGAGCTTCGAAACACGAGCGATAATGTCTTCTCGATTCATTGCAAGACCTCTACGCTTCCTCTACTTCTCCCACCTGTAGATACACCAAGGGTCGCCTCGCATCATGCAACGCGGGAGTGTGAGACGTAGCTCGGGATCGACCGCCTGGCCAATTCCCTCGTCCATAGCGCACACCCACTCGCAGATGTCTTCTTGGGCCATGGTTTGGAACGTATCCAGCCAAGGACATCTCGTGACCTTTAGCTCCAAGTGTCTGTCGTCAACACTCACGAGTTCCAGGCCAAACCCAAAGAACGGCGTTGCTCTCTCGAAGAAATGGAATATCGACTCAAGATCGTGCTCCCTGAGCTCACCGTTGCGAATCGCCTCCATTCCAATGTCAAGGCCACGAAGACGATTCGCCTCTCTGATGACTTCGAGCCCCTCTGAACCGAAGGCCTCTCGAACCGCTTCCACATAGACCGCATGAGCTGCGGCCAGATTCGCCATGTTGACATCCCGTACCTCTTCCGGGGTTGGCAATGATTGCTCCTCCACAGAAAGCGGGCTACTCGTAGAATATTAAGGTTCTCTAGAGTCGACCATCGCCCCATCTTTAAGTTTCGTTATCATGATAGACCAGTTTATAAACCACCGATGTCGCGCTAGCGATGGTGGAATCCTTGCTGGCGTCCAGAAACCAAGCGATTCAAGCAAGTCAGATTCGGCTAATTTTCAACAAGATTGTCGGCAGAAACGACATCATCAACCTCACGGCCGGAATCCCAGACTTCGACACACCGCCCCACATCATCGAGGCGGCGAAGCGCGCCATAGACGAGGGCTACACGCGGTACACCCATAACGCGGGCTACATAGAAACCCGCGAGGCGGTAGCACAGAAGCTCAAGCGTGACAACAACATTGACGCAGACCCTGTGACGGAGATCATGATGACCGCAGGGGGTATGGGCGGCCTGCTGCTTGCAAACCTCGTACTGGTCAATCCTGGTGACGAGGTCCTGATTCCAGACCCCGGTTTTGTCAGCCACGGCCCCCACGCGGTGATGGCGGGAGGCGTCCCAATCCCGGTTCCGCTCAACAAGGAGAACAATTTTGGGCTGAGGGCCGAGGACATCGAGCCTCTCATTACGGACAAGACCAAACTGATGATTCTAAACTCGCCGAACAACCCCACGGGCGGTGTGACCGAAGAGAAAGAGCTGAGAAAGATTGCCGACTTGGCCATGGAGCACGACTTCTACATTGTGGCGGATGAGGCCTATGAACAGTTTAACTTCCTAACGGACAGACCGTTCTTCATCGGCAGCATCGAGGAGGCTCACGACAGAATCGTATCCATATTCTCATTCTCCAAGACCTATGCAATGACAGGCTGGAGAATTGGCGCAGCCACGGGGCCCGAGGAGATCATCGCGGTCATGACCAAACTGCAGGAACATGTCATAGCAATGCCAACATCAATCGCTCAGAAAGCGGCTGAGGCTGCAGTAATAGGACCCCAAGATTGTGTGCGCGAGATGAGAGAGTCGTTCAGACAGCGCCGCGACCTCATCGTCAAGGGGCTGTCCGCAATCGATGGGGTGGAACTAGACCCACCCGGCGGAGCATTCTATGTCTTCCCCGACATATCAGCCTTCGGATTGAAGTCGTACGACCTCGTCATGAAACTGCTTGAGGAAACACGGGTCGCTCTCGTTCACGGCTCCGCTTTCGGTGCCAACGGCGAGGGCTATGTTCGAATCTGCTACGCCGTGTCGAGGGACAGAATTGAGAAGGCGATAGCAGCCCTTGAAACCTTCCTGCCGAAGCTACTACGGTAGTTGCGCTCGGGGATCTCATTAATCCCACTATACGACAGACTTAACATTCGGCACTCTCGAAGATTATGCAACTTTAAGTTGAAGAGCGTGGTCAGATGAAGTACGATGTGGTCACCTTTGGAGAAGTGATGCTGAGACTCTCACCTCCGAACTTCATGCGCCTCGAGCAGACGCACAGTTTCAACGCGCATGCGGGCGGGGCCGAGATGAATGTCGCAGTGGCGTGCGCGAGGCTCGGACTCAAGGCAGCCTACGTGACCAAACTGGGTGACAACTCGATCGGTCATTTCATACGCAATCAGGCACGCATGCATGGCGTAGACACATCTCACATTCTGTGGGATCCCGACAGCCGGTGCGGCGTCTACTTCGTGGAGTTCGGAGCGGCACCCCGGACCAACAGGGTGATCTATGACCGCAAGAACTCAGCAATCAGCAAGATTCAGCCGGGCGAAGTCCCATGGGACGACATTCTCGGCGAAACGAGAGTGTTTCACACCAGTGGAATCACACCAGCCCTCAGTGCGAATTGTGCAGAAGTGACAATGGAAGCCTTGGAGGCCGCAAAGAAGGCTGGCTGCAAGGTATCGTACGATGTGAACTACAGAGGTAAGCTGTGGACGCCCGAAGAGGCGCGCAAGTTCACGGAACCCGCATCCGAATACATCGACATCCTGATCACCACAGAAGAGGACACAAGGGTCGTGTACGGAATCGAGGGCGAAGACTACAGCGACGTTGCCAAGCAATTGGTTGACAAGTTCGGCTTCGAGGTCGTCGTGATTACTCTGAGGGAAACTCCCTCTGTGTGGAGAAACCAATGGTCTGTCTTTGCATACTCCAACGGCAAGGTGTACCGCAGTCCAGTCTATGATATCGAGGTTGTGGATCGTCTTGGGGGCGGCGACTCCTGTAGCGCAGGATTCCTGTACGCCTACCTTGAGTTGGGTGACCTGCAGAAGGCTGTGGAGTTCGGCGCAGCGTTCTCCGCACTAAAGCACTCCGTACCGGGAGACCTGGCGTTCGTGTCAAAGGCCGAAGTGGAGAAGCTGATGAGGGGCCGGGAGAGAGGCCTTAGAATCGAGAGGTAGGTGACAATCATGTGGGACAAGGACAAGGCTATGAACCTGATAGGCAAGACTGCCCTGATTCCCATAATCAGGGTCAACTCAGCAGACACGGCTCTCAAGGTTGCCGATGCGTTTCTCGACGGCGGTGTCAACATCGTCGAAGTGACCTTTAGTGTTCCAGGTGCGATTGGAGTCGTAGAAACCCTATCGAAGGAGAAAGGAGAAGAGGTGCTCATTTGCACCGGTACCGTGCTCGACGGGGCAACCGTACGACAGGCGATACTGGCCGGCGCAGAGTTCATCGTCAGTCCAATCTACTCGCGAGATCTCATCGAAACATGCAGACGCTACGCCAAGCCATGCTTCCCGGGTGCATCAACCCCCACTGAGATTCTTCAGGCGTACACGATGGGTGCCGACGCCGTGAAAGTATTTCCCTGCGGTAGCCTCGGCGGCCCGGCCTACATCAAGGCCGTGAGGGCTCCCCTTCCTCAGATACCTCTGATTCCAACCGGTGGCGTGAATCTGGAAACCGCCGAGCCATTCCTCAGGGCAGGCGTCTTTGCCCTTGGAGTCGGTAGTGCCATCACTGACAAGAAGGCCATTGCCGAAGGCCGGTTTGAGGTCATAACCGAGAACGTGCGCAAGTTCATGGAAGTAGTGAAACGCGTTAGGGGATAGATAGGTTCACAGGTGTGACTCGATCCAGTCGATTGCATCCTTGAGAACAGCTTCGCCACCTTCCTCCTCAAACGGCTCGTGGTATAGACCCTCGTAGATTCGCCATGTCTTGTCTGCTGAGGCGAGCCTGTCATAGAACTCTCGAGTTTTCTCAGGAACCACGATCAAGTCGTCACCAGACTGCTGCACCAAAGCCGGAATGGCGATAGACACTGCCGCCTCCATCCCGCTCCTTGTTGCCTTGAAGCCCTCTGCGGCAAACCTCGCCGTGGCATAGTCATACCTCAGAGGGTCTTCCTTGTTTCTCCGGACAGTCTCCGGATTGCGTGATATCAAGTCCAGATTCAAGCCATTCTCAAATGGTTTCTTGACGTTGAGAGCGGAGAGAATCTTCACAATGGCACGGACGAACGAGCTGATCTTCAGACGTTCGCTAAGGCCCGGACAGACAATCATAATGCCATCCAGCTTGTGCTGATGCTGTTCAGCGTAGAGTATCGTCAACAGACCGCCAAACGAATGACCCCACATGAAGATCTTCTTGCCCGGATGCTGTTCTTTCAGTCGGTCAACTAGGCCGTCAAGATCTTTCACGAATTCGTCGATGCTCTCCACATGTCCTTTGATTCCCGAGTAGTGGCCAAAGCCACGTAGGTCGGGGGCATAGAACACGAATCCGTGCTTCTCAAAGTACTCGCCCACAGGCGCAATCAGACCGCTGTGACTTCCGAGCCCATGCACGCCGAGAACAACGGCCTTGGCATCCCCGTCAGGGGACCAGACCCGCAGAAACATCTCTCGGTCGTCGTATCCTCTGTAGCTGTCCTCTCTAACCGGCAAATCAAACTCACCGCCTAACCCGAAACGATTAAGCAAACAGCAGATAGTCAGCATTCAGAACATCTCCTTATATCTCTGCCCAGAGTAGGGTCTGCCTCTCACGGATCAGCCTGGTCAAGGGGATGCAGCGCGCGTCCTTTTCGATACAGTCGACACTTGTGCGTGGGACCACACGCCGCAGTCCGATATATTTATAAGGCGATTTATATAGCACCGCGCAGTCCTATATAAAGGGGCAGGAGGAGAATAATGCCTCGACCAAAACCGAAGACCAAGATAGAGAACGTCGTCGCATCTGTGATTCTCAACCAGCGTCTCGATCTCGACGAGATAGCAGCGACTATGCCAAACGTCGAATTCGACCCTGAGCAGTTTCCGGGGCTGGTATATCGGCTGAAGAAGCCAAAGACTGCCACACTAATCTTCAACAGTGGCAAGATGGTGTGCACCGGGGCCAAGTCCGGGAAGGAGGCCAGAAGAGCCGTCCACAAGATAGTGAAGAATCTTCGTGAGGCAGGCATTGAGATACCGGGTAGGCCGATTATCGTGGTTCAGAACATCGTCGCTAGCGCAAGTCTGGGAGCGGAACTGAACTTGGAACTCGCGGCGATGAAACTGGAAAACACTCTATACGAGCCGGAGCAGTTCCCGGGCCTGATTTACAGAATGAGGGACCCCAAGGTGGTCATCTTGCTCTTTGGCTCGGGCAAGCTTGTCATCACTGGAGCGAAGTTCGAGTCCCAGATTGACGAGGCCGCTGAGAAAGTGATGGACCGTCTTCTTGAGTTAGGCGTTATGAGAGTGCCTGAGGGAGAGGACTGGGACATCGAAGAGGACGAATCTGAAGAGAATTAGTGAAACAAACATGAGGGGTCGCAGGAATTGCCCTTGCTGCCCCCTCTCTATTTATTTTTCATTTCGCCAGCTTGCAAGACATACGGACAGACTAGAACAGTTCCAGTCCGAGTGGAGGAATGCTGAGCACCAGTATAATCATGGCAAGAACGAAGAGCGCTATTCTTCCCTTTGAGATAGGTACCGTGTCGTTGAGCGGACCCGGGTGCTCAGCGCCCCGGGAGAGCACTATCACGAGGATAGCCATCATGTAGTAGCCAGCAATGGCCATGACAGCGATTGCGGCCCATCCGATGTACTTGTGTGTCTTGGGTCCGACGATGGCTCTCAGTGCGTGTCCTCCGTCAAGCTGACTCACTGGGAACAGGTTCAGGGCGGTTACTAGACAGCCCACCCACGCAGCAAACGCCAGCGGATGGAGAAATATGGTACCCCCGGCCGGAATCGAGTCCTGGAAGATGTACTCAAGCACTGTGAACAGGAGGGGCACTGGGAGCGACCCGGTCATGTCCGGAAACGTTCGGTCAATGGCCGCCAGCTGATCCTGAGTCACCGGCACGGACAGCATGAAGCCAATGATCAACACCACGATAGTCACAGCGAATCCGGCAAACGGCCCAGCTACGCCCAAATCAAAAAGATCAGTGCGCGCTTTAGGCGGGCTCTTTTGCTTGATGAAAGCACCAAAGGTGCCGCCGATGTATGGCAACCCCGGGATGAAATAGGGAGGTGTGGCCTCAATCTTTCTCCGCTTGGCCGTCAGATAGTGGCCCATCTCGTGGGTCGCAATAATCCCCATCAGGCCCAGAATGAATGTAATCGTCACGAACGCTATGTCCCACACGGTCCAGCCACGAGGGTAGAAGAGAGTGAGGAACACGGGACTGATTGCCTGGAGGAAGCCGCCCAGAGCGATTGTTGCTATAGTGGTCACGAAGAGAGCGTAGTTGATTCGGATGTCTGACTCGCCCTCCTTCTGAATGGGCACAAACCTCACGACGTAGATGCCTTCCTTCTTGTTGTGCCAACGCACCACGGGCCAGACTCTCAGACGTTCAGCCTCTGCGTCAAGTTCGGCAAAGACCTGTTCCTGAACCTCTCTTGGAGGGATCTCACCATGCGGCCATCGAAACAAAAAGGTAGGCTGTCCGAACTCTAAAGCGCTGGCAAGAACCTCAAAGCGTTTCGAAAGGGCTGCGTCCATCTCTGTGAATGTGGGATAGCTCATTACGCCGCCATAGTAGTTGTCAAATGACAATCAGATGCATCCTCCAAGAGCGAGGTCACCTCTCGACGGCGGACTTTTGCCTATAAGAGTAGTGTCGGTGGCATGAAACATGCGATCACAATGAGAACCGTGACGCGAACGAAAAGGCTGAATGAACAGTTTCCAGCAAGTCCCCAGTGCCGGCCGCGCCTCCCGCGACCGAAACATCCACACCAGCAGACTGAAGCTGCTCCGCAAGACGACGGTTAGGCACCGGGGAGGAGGCAAGCACGACCACGCTTGCGGGAAAGAGCTCGGAATCGCCATTCTTCCCCACAACCACATAGTCCTGGGTCACCTGAATCACATTCATACCTGTATACATGTCAACACCACGCTCTCTGAGCATCTTCAGAATCACCCACCGTGTTGACCTCCCGATACCCATCCCAATCGCATTACTCTTCTCTATGATGTCGACGTAACGCGCTTCCCTGGATGCGCACAGCGCGGCATAGCATCCTAGCATGCCACCGCCAACAATAACGACCCTGTCCCCAATTGTAACACCATTCTCAATGACCTCCTGTGCACTTGTCACGTTGGAGGACTCAGCACCGTCTATCGGTGGCACAGAGGGCATGAGCCCAGTCGTGCATATGATGTGGTCGAATCCCGCGCCCGCCAACTGATCGGCAGTGGCGAACTCTCCGAGATGTACATCGACGCCGAGCCTCTGTAGCGTAATCCACATATGAGAAACATAGGCGGCAAACTCTCCTCTCCCGGGGGCTCGTGCTGCCAGTCTAAGTCCGCCGCCAAGACTCGGTTTCACCTCATACAGGGCCACCGAGAAACCTCGTAGCGCGAGAACCCGTGAGATCTCCATTCCCGCAGGGCCTCCGCCTACAACTGCAATCCTCCCCTCACCCGGTGGGTCCACCTGCCTCTGCTCCTCGTAGCCAGCAAGGGGATTGATTGCGCAGGTCACAGCCCCCATCATGAAGACGCGGTCCAAGCATCCCTGATTGCACCCGATACATGGCCGAATATCCCTGTGCCGCCCCTCACGGATCTTGGCCGTAACCTCTGGGTCCGCGATGAACGCCCGTGACATTCCGATGAGCTGGACCTTTCCTCGTGCGAGAATGCGTTCAGCCACGGTCGGGCTATTGATTCGATTGCAGGCAATAACCGGGACCGTCACAACGTCGGCAATTCCCTCGGCAAGGTACGCATAGTGACCTCGAGGAACATCCATTGTAATCTGTGGAACGCGTGCCTCGTGCCATCCGCCAGTGACGTTGAAGCAGTCAACTCCTGCCTTCTGAAACATTGGTGCCAGGATCTTGTTGTCGTCAAGGGTCAGGCCATCCTCCACGAAGTCCTCGCCACTCATACGGTAAAGAACAGGAAAGTGGCGACCAACAGCTTTTCGAACAGCCTGTATCACCTCAAGCGGAAAACGCGCCCGGTTCTTCAGATCACCACCGTACTCGTCCTCGCGTTTGTTCGTGCAGGGCGCAAGAAACTGATTGATGAGATACCCCGCCGAACCGAGAATCTCAACGGCGTCAAACCCGGCCTTCTTGGCACGAGCAGCGGCGCGTCCGAAGTTCTCAACAGTCTGTCGTATCTCCTCTACGCTGAGTGCTCGTGGGGTCTCTCTCGTGAGCCTGCTGGGGACTGGAGATGCTGAAACAGCCTGTTCACCAAGAACCAGTGAGTGTGCGTAGCGGCCCGCATGGTAGAGCTGTGCCGCCACGGGGACACCAGATGAGTGAATCGTATCCACCAGACGGGACAGCCCCTCTATGTGCCTGTCCTCTGAGATGCCAATCATTGACGGAAGGCTCATCCCCAAATGCTCGGTGTAGCAACCACCTACTATTATCAGGCCGGGTCCATGTCGGGCCCTCTCATGGTAGAAGCGAACCAGCTTCTCTGATACCTCGCCATGCTCACAGTAACCCAAGTGAGTCGCTAGCATCACCAGCCTGTTCTTGAGCTCAAGCATGCCAATCTTGACGGGTTCCATTAGCCGCGACTCTCTCACGCTCCCACATTGTCTCTGTCCACCGTCGGTCATAGTCGTTAAAATGTCTGCTGAAGCCATTGGCCGGGTGAGGGCAAGTACTGTGCAAAGTTGATATACATACGATGAGTACGCGGCAGTGGCTGCTGTCGTTCCGAACGGCAGCAGTCCAATTCATGCCCGTCAGACAGGGAGAAACACCACCTTGAGCGACAGAGAAACACAATGTGAGAGAACACTGCGTCGTTATCTGGAGTCCGGTGGGAAGTGGTCGTACGGCGAGGATCGCGTGTCGATTGCGCTCCAGATTGTCTTGGCACTCGGAATCTCGGTAGAAATCATCATGGAAACCGTCTTTGCATTGATGACAGATCCCACTCAGACTGTGCCCACTTCCTCCATGTTCATGAGGTTTGCAGTGATAGGGGTCGTGACCTTGGGAATCATGGGGGCCATGGCATTCTACTATCGTGATCTGCT
>QMYR01000095.1 GCA_003662765.1 Candidatus Thorarchaeota archaeon | reverse complement strand
TATGGCGAAACCGATGTGTGGGAACGTTTCAGACACAGATACCACCTGATTGAACGGTACATCAAGAAGATGAGAGAACGTGGCCTTGAGGTTTCAGCTGTGGATGAAAGTGGCAGAATAATCAACGCAGTTGAGTTGAAGAATCATCCATTCTGGATTGGTGTCCAGTTTCATCCCGAGTTCAAGTCGAGGCCGATGCGCCCGCACCCCCTCTACTTGGGACTAATAAGGGCCGCTCTCGAATACAAGAGGGGGAAACCCCGTGAGTCGTGACCTTGATCGGATGCTATCGCACCTTGTAGAAGAGATTGAACGAATGGAGGGCACGAGGCGGCGTTTTGGCGAGGTGATGAAGCATCTCAAGAGCAAGATTGACTTGACGCGTTTTCCATCAGTCACCTCAAGCACAGCAGGCTCAGAGTTCGTCAAGCAGATTGAACCGGTGAGCTTAGCTGGTCTCAAGATTGCGGGGGTTGATGGTGGCCTTGCGAGAAGACGATTCAGGTCAATGGATCTGCTACTCACACGTGGTGTTGCTGTGATATTTCGTTTCGGTCCTGAGGAGGGGCCCGAGGTTGAGTTCTACCCCGACCCATTTCCAGAGCCTGAGGCAAAGCTCCTGCACACAGCTCTCTCCGGGCCGGATGTGGACCAGCTGGCCTCCCTTGAGAGGCTCGCAGCGGAACTGAAAGTTACGCTGTCCGTGCTGAGAGAGTTTCACACGGACTTGATTCTCGTTGACGGTAGCCTCTTCTATCACCCTCGTGACCGTCCACCAAGCACCTCTGCTGCCTGGGAATTGTTCCAAGAGATTATTGCTCTGTACAGGCAGCTGTACCACACGGCACAGAAGAAAAGAACAATACTCGTTGGAGTTGTCAAGGACAGCAGGTCGAGTCGTGTGGTCAACATCCTCGGCGACATTCTCCCACATATCTTGAGAAACCCCGCAGCCTTTGAAATGATGCAGGGCGTGGACTATCGCTGGCTCCTTCGGGTTTCCCGCGATTGCGACATCCTTGACACGTTCTTAGAGGAGGGTGAGCGCACATTCGCTTTCAGATACTCGACAGAGATAGTCCAGAATTCTAACTCACCTGATGATCTACTTCGCTGGGCCTCCTCTATCTGGGTGACATACGTGAAGACTGCCCGGGAAGATGAGCCCCTTAGAGTTGAGGTGCTCGCGGAGGACGATTCACATAGCATTCAGGTCTTGGACAAGGCGCTGTCTGCGGTACTACCGTTATCCTCACACCATCCAGAGTACGGTATTCCGGCACCTATCCTTGAGGCTGACGCACGCGCAAGAATCACGAACAGTGAAACGCAGCTCATAGTGAACAGGCTCATGGCGCTCTCTGGTCTGACATATGTTTCGCTGGAAAAGAGGCGCTCTCGTAACCCCTTTGGAGGAACCTGAAATGGTGACAGAACATATCCAGCCCACTAGGCTGGGCACAGTGGTCTGCGACGAAACAACCCCAAACGTGATGGAGTTCAGTTTTGTGGTGGAAGGTGGGCCGAGCGAAAACGTAGCACGAAGAGGCCAATTCGTCGGGGTTTCTACTGAATCAGGTCTTGTGATTGCCCGTGTTCAGGATCTCATCAGAGTGAACAGATACTACCAGCATGCGGAGGCGGTACGCGAGTACCAGTCCCGTGGCGAGCCTCTTCGTTCAATCTTTCCCACCGACCGCTGGCAGTACACGGTTGCGTACGCACGAGTGATGGGTCTGTGGGTGGACGGGAGGACATTACGTCCATATTTCGCAGTATCACCGGGTGCAGTCGTTCGTGCCGTTGACGAGGATACGCTTGCAGGTTTTCTTCGGCTTGACCTACAGAACGGTCTGTATCTGGGCACACTAGGTCATCACAATCTAGAGTTCAAGCCAAGCATAGAGCGTCTATTGTCCAAACATCTTGCAATACTCGCCATGAGCGGCGCAGGCAAGTCCTATTTTGTTTCAGTACTCTTGGAAGAGCTCCTCTCACGTACGAAAGAACAGGGCCGCATCGGAATAGTTCTTGTGGACGTTCATGGAGAGTACAGCTATCTTGAGAAGGCTTCGAGGAAGGACCTCGGCCTATCAGAAGAGGACATTGAGGTAGAGCGGATTCGTGGTCCACACTTTCAGATTCCGGTGCAGTCTCTCTCTGCCGAAACGCTGGGCACTTTCGCAGTCGATATGAGTCCCGTTCAGATACGGGACCTTCGCAGAGTGATTGTGAGCATGCGAAGACAACGTCACCACGGCTACTCTCTTGAGGACCTAGTGGAGTACGTGAAGGGCGACGAAACTATCAGTAGGAACACACGGGATGCGCTGATTGGATGGCTCGTGGGTCTTCATGAAACTGGTCTTTTTGGTCGGGAGGCGTCTCCCGAGATGAAGAACATCGTGCGCCCTGGCAAACTCACGATTATCGACCTCAGCGACTTCATATCTCTGAAAAAGAAACAGATTGTGGTTTCTTATTTGGCCCGTGAACTGTTGCACCTGCGGCGCCAAGCAAAGATTCCACCATTTCTCTTGGTCTTGGAGGAGGCACATCAGTTCTGCCCAGAGAGCAGGCAAGAACTCGCATTGCCTAAGTCACAGATTGAAACAATAGCACGGGAAGGACGAAAGTTCTATGCTCTGTTGTGCTTGGTGTCGCAGCGACCAGTGCGTCTCTCGACCACCGTACTGAGCCAGTGCAGCAATCAAGCGATACTGAGGACGACCAATCCGTACGATCTTGAGCACATTGGACGGAGTAGTGAGGGCATTGACCGGGCCGCTCTCGATACAATAACAACACTGGAGGTGGGAGAGGCCCTGTTTGTCGGTGAGGTGGTGTCAGTCCCCACTTTTGTCAAAATTAGACGGCGACATCTTGAGCCCATGGGCGTTGCAGCTGGGCTTCTTGATGCACTGAAGCGCGCGGACAAATAGCTCTCGCAACAAGAGTCAAAAGCCAATAGGCATAGGGCTTGCTTGGACCTGGGGCATTGGAGGCAGCAGCATGATTGCTCGACGACGCAATGACGACATAAGGAAACTGATTGACCACATTCAAGCTACTCTTGTCGAGCTGTTCGATCAGATGCGTGAGTTGCGACGCCTTCTAGATATGCCCATGCGAGAAGAAACAGCAGTTCCGGAGTCTTCTTCCCCGGCGGAAGAACCCCCTTCCGCACCGCTCTTCTCGGGTGTCGAAGCAAAGGGTTTGCGGACGGAGTCGGTTGGCGCCGACAGTGACAGGTCGGCAAGCGAACCATCATCTCACGGAGCCGGGGAATCCTCACCACGCCCCGTTGAAGCGAGTGCGCCCCTTGCATCGGCTGACGAAACACCCCCGTCGTCGCGTGTTGATGCTGCGTCGATAAGAGCAACAATCTCGCGAGTACTTGATCCATTCGCCCACGAGGTCGCATCTGGTGATACTCCTGCCGCTGTGCTGGCCGAACATCTTGAGGAGGCCAAGAACTACCTAATCACCCCCGATAGACCAAACGAACGAGTGGCCCGAGACATGGACATAGTCCTGCGTTTCCTTCGAGCCCGTGGGGAGCGGGGCATCCGCCCTGAGGAACGGGACAATATCTTGAAGAGAATAGAGCGATGGAAGGCACACCTTGCTGTGAGTGCCGTCCCATCGGGATGAATGTTACCGGCAGCCGTTCGGCCAATGTGTCATTCTAGGTCAATGATTATCCGCTTGACCTTCGTACGCGAGATCTTCTTGAGTCCATGTTGTCCCGGTTCATACCGGCACTCAAGGAGTCCCGCCTCGTAGAGTATCTTGATCTGAGCGCTGGCATTGGCCTCGGTCCCGCCGAGATGTCTTGCCACACGTGTTACATCCTTCTCGCTCTCAAGGAGCAGTCTGAGGATCTTCAGGCGAGTTCCCGATGACAAAGCCCTTCCAATGCGCTGGATTGCCTCATCGCTGTTGACATGCAGTGTCTCTGACAGTTGTAACACCTCGCGTGACTGCATCGTTGTTGCTCAAGCATGGCTTTATTATAGTTGTTGTTTGCCATTGGTATCCCGCCGTAGTTTTCGTCTAATCCGGCGAAGGGCTAAGGCTTGTTGGCACCTCAGCACGGGGGTCCACTTGGCATGTGCACGATCCTCTGACAAACACTCCTGTATCTTATGTGAACGCTATGTGAACGCTTATAGGCACACCCATGAAGTTCGAGCTGAGTGCTGAGCCTCATGGTCGATGACCACGAGTTCATCATTGGCTTTGACATTCTACCATCACACAGTCCACGGTCTCGAACGAGTCCCAAGTTCGCATGCGTCGTGATGCGAAATGGCGTGGTCCTGACAGAGCATGAGGAGCTGTCGCGGAGGGCCCTTCTGAAACTCGTCCGTGAGATTGAGCCGACCTATCTTGCCACCGATAACATATTCGAGATAGTCCCAGACACAAAGGCAGTCTTTGGCCTTGTCGACAAGCTCCCAGCCACGACACGGCTTGTTCAGGTCACCGGCATCCCTCCGCATCAGGTTTCATTGAAGACACTTGCCCGACGATATCGGCTGGGCGTTCGGGGAAAGATTGGCCCGCTTGAGGCGGCTCGGATATCAGCCAGACTGGCCTCAATGGGTGTCGGCTACCTCTTGGAGTGCTTTGGTGAGCAGACCGAGATTAAGGTCACGCGTGGTCGCAAGATGGGCCGTGGCGGGCAGAGTGCCAACCGTTACCGGCGCAAGCTGCACTCTGAGATTCAGCAGATGACCCGTCATATCGAGGGGCAACTGAGGGAAGCGGGGATTGAATATGACCTTGACGTGAGGACCTCCGACTTTGGGTACGCCAGCTCACGAATAGTAGCATACGCGCCTTTGCCAGTCATTTCCGGGCTCGTTGAGAGCAAACGGGGCGGCGACTTCAATGTTCTCGTTTCTCCTGTAAGGAAGCGCGCCGAATTTCTTCCGCTGGAGCCCAAGGCTGTTGCCACAGACATTCAGCCACGGTACTTCATAATGGGAATTGATCCGGGAACAACGGCTGGTGTATGTCTCTTGACGTTTGAGGGCCGTGTTCACCTTCTGATGAGTAAGAAAGGCCTGACTCGTGCAGACATAATCCGGGAGGTCTATGAGCATGGTGTGCCGGTTCTCATTGCCACAGACACGACTCCAGTCCCACACTTTGTTAAGAAACTGGCAAGCACCCTAAATGCAGAGCTGTTCATTCCTAACCGCCCTATCCCCGTATCTGACAAGCAGGAATTGGCTCGGGAGTTCTCGTCGGATGTCAGAATAGGTAACTCCCATGAGCGCGACGCATTGACTGCTGCAGTCTATGCCTACAGGAGCATTCTGCCCAAACTACAGCAGATTGATCACAAGATTCGTGCGGAGCAGATCTCAGTCGACCGAAACCAAGTCAAGGCCCTAGTCTTGAAGGGAATGCCAATGGCTGAGGCGATTGCTGAGCTGACGCATGTCGACTCCGAAACCGTGGAGATTGCCACGCGCGAGGAAACTGAGGAGGAGCCGATAACAAAGGAGCGGCTAGACGCGCTACGCGAGAAGCTATCACACTTGGAAGCAGAGAATGAACTGCTGAGCGAGAAGATAGAGGACCTGAAACGTCTTATCGAGTATTTGCGATTCAGGGAGAGCGAGTTATCATATAGCCTTGAGATTGTTAGTCGAGAGAACTACTGGCGCGTCAAGCGGGATCGTGAGGTGGTAAAGAAACAGTCTGAGCTCCGAAAGGCACACCGTGAGATTCGAGCTCTACACAAGAGAGTGAAAGAACTCAGCAGTCGTCTTGAACTACTCCGAGGTGTTAAGCGTCGTGAGATGCGTGGGGACATGATTGCCATAAAGACGATTCCGCACTTTACGCGCGAGAGTATTGAGGAGTATCTGAAGAAGGTGGGCCTTCGGGAGGGCGACATCGTGCTCTTTGAGGATGCAAGCGGTGGTGGTCCTCAGACTGCAGGAATGCTTATTGAACGCGGCATACGCGCGGTGATTGTCAATACGCCATTGTCACACTTGGCCGAGGAGGAGTTGGTGAGAGCCACCATACCAGTGATTGAGGCACAGAAGGTGGAGCTGCGAAGGGTGGACGAGTTCGCCTTCATTGATCGCAAGAAGTTCGAGAGGTTGTTTCAAGGCTTCATGCGCGAGGCAAGAGAGAAGGCGAGACAACAGGGCGAGGAAGCCCTCATAGAATTGGTAGAACAGTACCGCCGCCGGTCGATGAACGGCCCCGCCTGAAGAAGAGAGTTTCTACTCGGGGATTTGAATCCACAGAATGTTGTTGCCCCTGATGAGGATGGAGCCGTACTTGGCACGAACCTCCTCATCTTCCAACTCCTCAGCGTCAGCCAGAGTGAGGTTCATATAGATATCACAGCGGGTGAGACGACCACGGAAGACTCGCTGATCCTTCAGCTTTATGGAGATTACCTCATTCAAAGCTGATTCTAAGGCCTTTATCGGCATTCTCTCGTTGGACACAGGGGGTTCCTCGCAGGAGTGCCAGCCGTCCGAATTATAAACTCTTTGCTGGCGCCTCGCCACTCAGTCAATGTTAAGTGACAATGTCGAGAACAGGCACTTGGTGAACAATGGTTCTGACCTGTTTGGGCCTAGAGGGTACGGCCCACTCATTCGGTGCTGGCGTCGTGACCAGCGAAGGTGAGGTGCTCGCTAATGTATGGGACATGCTGTCCCCAAAGGAGGGTGGCATACATCCCCGTGAGGCAAGCAGACACCACTCCGAGCTTGGTCCGGGCCTTATAGCACAAGCCCTCCAGAATGCCGGCCTCAGCCCCGCGGAGATCGACCTAATCGCATTCTCACGCGGACCGGGACTTGGTCCCTGTCTTCGCACGACCGCTACGATGGCACGAGCCATAGCCCTCACTCTGTCCGTACCTCTTGTTGGTGTCAACCATTGTGTTGCACATGTCGAGATTGGTTGCTTGGAGTCAGGTTTTCAGGACCCCGTCACCGTGTATGTATCGGGAGGGAACACTCAAATCATTGCGTTCGCAGGCGGTCGATATCGGACGTTCGGTGAAACTCTGGACATTGCCATCGGCAACATGCTTGACACATTTGGTCGGGCCGTGGGCATGAGGTTTCCCGCAGGACCTATCGTTGAACGAAAGGCGAAGTCCGGTAAGCGCTTCTACCCTCTTCCATACTCTGTGAAGGGAATGGACCTGAGCTATTCAGGTATGCTGACAGCAGCAAAGCGGCTGTTCAATGAGGGGGTATCACTTGAAGATCTCTGCTTCAGCCTGCAGGAAACCGCCTTTGGGATGCTGGCTGAGATTGCAGAACGGGCCATTGCCCATACGAAAAAGCGTGAGCTCCTATTGACGGGTGGCGTTGCACGAAACAACCGTCTGACTGAGATTCTTGAGGGTGTGGCCGAACGGCATGACGCACAGTTTCACAGAGTGTCACCGTCCTTAGCTGGTGATCAGGGTGCGATGATTGCATGGACGGGTATCCTACAGTACCAAGCCGGAGATCGCCTTGATATTCCAAGTTCTCATGTGTTGCCGAAGTGGAGGACAGACGAACAGGACATAGTCTGGAGGTCTGATTTGTGAGCGAGATATGGGCATTGGGCGCCGAGTCGGTAATCACTCGCACTGAACGTTGGGGGCGCCCCCTAATCGTCAAGACCCGTGTCAAGAAACCTTATCTCCACCCGGAGATAGATGAGGCGCTAAGGCGTCAGCGGACAGCCCGCGAGTGTCGCATGTTGAGCTTCGCCCGCCGTCTTGGAGTTCCCACGCCCGCCGTGTATGCGGTTGACCGGAGTACCTACTCCATAACAATGGATTTGATTGACGGCAAGCAGCTGAAGGAATTTGCCAACGACATGCCCGATAGCAGACTTGAAACGATGTGTTTTGAGTTTGGTCGTCTACTTGGCCTGCTGCATCGAGGAAAAGTAGTTCACGGCGACCCCACAACGAGCAACGTGATCGTGGACAATCGGGGCAAGCTCTGGATAGTGGACTTTGGTCTGGCAGAATGGAATGCGACCATTGAGATGATGGGTGTGGATCTTCATCTTGTTCGACGAGCATTGGAAACGACTCATTGGGATCGTCAGACACTGATGCTCAAAGCCACAATCGAGGGTTACTCGTCAATCATGGGCAACGAAACAGAGGAGGTCCTCTCGCGCATGGACGAGATTCGGGAGCGTGGCAGATATCACTAGGTAATCATGACACCACGCAGTTTCTGCGAAGTCGATGATGTAGTGGCCAAACGGGGTGAATCGGTTTCCAACAGCAGATGATGGCTACTAGGGACCAATCGACGAGTATGCATGGAGTTGGCCCCTTCGCGGGCTGCGCCACACGGCAACGTTTATATCCGCAGCCATTGGCGGAGGGGAAGACTCGTTTCTATAGAAACTGTTCACGCAGAGGCAAGCCCCATGGCAAGAATGCACACACGACGAAAAGGTCAATCCGGAAGCAAGAGGCCGTCGGCTCTAAGAGTGCCGGAGTGGCTTGACAAGGATGCCGAATGGGTGGAGAAGAAGGTCATCGAGCTTGCGAAAGCAGGCTACACACCATCGATGATTGGACTAGTCATGCGAGATCAGTATGGCGTGCCTCTGGTGAAAGTAGTGACTGGAAAATCTATCTTGACGATACTACGCGAGAACAACTTGGAACGCCGTGTTCCGGAGGATCTGCGAAACCTCATTGCAAAGGCAGTCACTATCCGCCGACACATGGAGGAACATAGAAAGGACTTTGTGTCCAAACGCGCCCTCCAGCTCATTGAAAGCAAGATTCATCGTCTCTCCAAGTACTATCGACGAAAAGGTGTGCTTCCGGCAGACTGGAAGTATTCACCAGACCAGGCTGCGGTTCTCCTGAGGTAGTTTTATCACGTGCCCCTCAGGCCCTATAGCTGGCCATGGCTGTTCTACCTGACACCCCTGAGATTGAGAGGCTACGCGAACAGTGCGAAGCAGTGAAAATTCCCACTGAGTCACGACTTCTGATTGTGGTGTCATCTCACTCAACAGCAGTCTTTGCGGGTGCAGTCTTGGCACGATGTGCCCTCCGAAGTGGCCATCAAGTGCATGTGACCTTCAAGGAACCATTT
>QMYR01000094.1 GCA_003662765.1 Candidatus Thorarchaeota archaeon | reverse complement strand
TTCTTATAGCCCGCCGTCCATTTTGTATCACGAGGCTTCATTCCTCGCTTGAGGCTGGCCACCTTGCACTTGTTGGAGCAGAACCAGAGAACTGAACCGTCCTTTGTTCGAACAAATGCGATTCCTGTGCCGGGCTCTATATCCCTGCCGCAAAAGACGCATTTCTGAGTACCAACCATACCCTCAGCGCCTCCTCATCTTGCGGGCCTCTCGCTCGGTTTCTCTCAAGATGAGAATATCACCAAGCCTGACTGGGCCTTTCACATTCCGGGTCAGAACTCGCCCCTTGTCCCTGCCCTCAAGTATCTTGACTCGTACTTGAGTGATCTCTCCGGTCACTCCGGTTCTTCCGAGGAGCTGGATGACCTCAGCAGGAATGGCGGGTTCCTTGTCTTCTTGACTGCTCATGGACATACATCACCTAGCAGGGGCTTATTTCCGCAGTGCAGCAATCTTCTCAACCACATCGGCCACGAGATCCTTACCCTTGCCCTCAACGAGGATTGAAGCTGCAGCAGTTGGTCTCGCGATTCCGGCTGCTGCACCGAGGTCTTTCTTGCTCTTCACGAAGATGTATGGGACATTCTTGTCGTCACAGAGCCCCGGAAGGTACATTATTACCTCTGGCGGCTCGACATCTTCGGCTATGAGAACTAGCTTAGCGATTCCACGTTCAATCGACTTGGTGGTTTCGTTAATACCCTTCTTCACACGGCCTGTGTCCCTTGCTACTTCAAGGGCCTCCAGCGCTTTCTTCTGAAGCTCTTCTGTGGGCTCCCAGTCTACGAAACTTGGCTTGGGCATTTCTACTACCTCTGTCTTACACTTCATTGGTAATTCTGAAGTGAACTCCCACGGGTGGGACGTTCTCGTCGCCGTCGTGATGCGTTCTTTTAAAACTGTCGAAGTGTAGCCTCATTCAGCTCCTCTATCAGTAAAGTTCGCGAATTGTATGGAGAATCTCACTATCGCTTACGTCTTTCAAGACTGAGAGTCGGTTCCTCTTCTCCATGATTCTCAATGCGTGATGAACATCATCTAGGAATGTTTCAGCATCCGTTGACATATCTGACAGGGACCTTGGCAACCCCCTTTTCTCCATCACATCGATTATCTGTTGCGTACGATACATCGCATAGCCTCTCTCCTCAAGATAGTGCAGACACAGAGGGGTTGCAAAAATGACCTGAAGTCCATGAAGACTGTGTTCTCTACGCTCCATGGCATGAGATATGGCGTGCTCTGTGCCCGAGCATGGCCGGGAACTGCCTGCTAGATACATGGCCTTTCCAGCGTCTATCTCGGCACGAACAAGGGTTTCAAGATCATTGCTCTCAAGGATGCTCTCCAGTGCCTGCTTGACGAGACCGAATGCATCTCCATTGAAGGGCTCCCCCCCAATCTCATGTGCCATCTTCCACTCGCTTAGGCTCGACGCTTTACATAGGATGTCGCCAGTGCCTGCTAGCTGAAGATGACGAGGTGCCATTGACATTATTGTTAGGTCAGCGACTACTGCAATCGGTAGTTTACACCGCTTCGAGTAGCGATATCCATTGTGACTGACGGAGGCAGCCTCACTCGCAATGCCATCATGCGAGGCGGCAGTAGGGACGGATATCCATTCATGCCCTGTTTCTGCTGCGAGTAGTTTTGCGGCGTCGATGCTACGACCACCGCCGAACCCCACAATCACATCGAAAGATTCTGCCGGGATATTACGACTTGAGAAATCCTCCACCGTCAGCCAATTGGGATCCGCACCCATTACTTCCTTCAATCTATCCCTGTATCTTGAGAAAATGACACGGTCGGTCACAAAGATGGCACGTCCGTGTTCTCTTACGATGTCTGGTAGAGTGTCTATTGCGTCGTGTGCAATTACCACTACATTGGGGCCAACGCGTGCCATGTTATCAGACCAACTGACGCAATCCGTTTCCTGTTGTTAAGAGCTTCTGTTTCGAGTCTTGGATGCAAATGTTACTATCGTAACACGACACCTGATATGCTGTTCATGTATGTACTCTCGTGTTCACAGTCTGGGAGTCACTCGATATGACCCGATATGTCAAGGTTGCTCTGATGGGTGCAGGATACGCAGGAAAGTCAACATTGATCCGATTGCTCACGGACAATGTCACCAAGCTTGAGAGCAAGTACAAGCCGACTGCGGGAATGGATTGCGGCACAATCACACTAGATGGCGATACAAAGATCACACTGATTGAGATAGGCGGGCAGACCCACTTCGAGTTCATGTGGCCCGAATTCATGAAGGGCAGCCGGATGGTTGTTGTTGTCACAGAGAGCACACCAAAGGCCGTTCTTAAGACACGTCAGCTGCTTGAGAAGTACAAGCATCTATTGGAGGGGATGCAAGTCATTGCAATCGCCAACAAACAGGACCTGCCCGGCTCTATGAAGCCCGAGTCGGTTCAAGACCTCTTAGGCGTTCCCACATACGGCATGATCGCCATCGACCCCAAGCAGCGTCTCCACGGTTACCGTTTAATTGTTAGTGGTCTAAGAGATATGGTGCAGGTCGCCTCATAATCCGAACAGCATCTTTCCGGGACGTATTTGGTCGTACTATTCGACTCCTACAACAACGCTTTTATGCGCATGGACGCCACGCCAGCATGCCCAGGACACGGGCGAGTGAGCTAATTGACCTGATGGTCTTTAGCGAGTCCGTCCGGGAATAGTGTCTTTTGGGTGGACACGCAGAACCTCTGAGGTCAGGTGATCGAGTGGAAATCACAATCATTCACATGGAAGATGACATGTGCCACTTCCTCATCGAGGGTGTAGATGTGGCGTTTGCAAATGCTCTGCGCAGAACCATGCTCACTAGACTGCCCTCGATGGCAATCGATGAAGTTCTCATCTTGGAGAACACAAGCGTCATGTACGATGAGATGCTGGCACACCGACTCGGCTTGATCCCCCTCGTCACACCACTAGATGATTACAATCTTCCTGAGGAGTGCGACTGCGAAGGCAAAGGATGTAGCCTCTGCCAATGCACGCTGACACTGGAGGTCGAAGCTGAAGACGAAGAAAAGATGGTCTATTCCGGTGATTTGATATCCCAAGATCCCAAAGTCGTGCCCGCCTCTGACAAGATTCCCCTCGTGAAGCTTGCTCCTAAGCAGAGGATAATAATCGAGGCCTATGCACGCCTTGGTACAGGCAGAGAGAACGCGAAGTTCCAGCCCGTTGCTACTGTGGCCTACAAGTATGTGCCTGTTGTCAGTGTCGACAAGAGTAAGTGTGACGGCTGCGGGGCTTGTGTTGAAGCTTGTCCCAAGAACGTGTTTCGTCTAGACGACAGCGTAATCTCTACTCAGAACACACTTGAGTGCAGCCTCTGTGAGCTCTGTGTCCGAGAGTGCGAACCTGGAGCCATAGTCATCGACTCGAAGCCCGACAGTTTCCTATTCAAAGTAGAGTCAACGGGGGCTCTTACACCCGCGGAGATTGTGGAACGTTCGTTGGAGATACTTAGAGAGAGGATTCGCACAGCTCTTGACTTTGCAAACTCGTTATAGGAGCGGATGGTACTGATGATTCAATCTGGTGCTACAGACCCGAACACGCGTGCTCTGATAAAGATGTTAAGAAAGACATCCATAAAGCATGACGTGAAGATTTGGAAGAGGGTTGCGGAGCTCATAGCCCGCCCGGCAAGACGGCGTGTGGTTGTCAACATCGGCAAGATTGACCGGTACACAAGTGACGGGGACATCGTTGTGGTGCCCGGCAAGGTTCTCGGGGCGGGGGTTCTTACCCACAAGGTCACTGTTGCCGCCCTGAACGCCTCGGCGACTGCAAGATCCATCATTGTTGGCGCGGGTGGTTCATTGATAACAATCGACGAGCTGTTAGACAAGATGCCAAAGGGAAGTGGCGTGACGATTATCACGTGAGGTGGTCCTGATGAGTGAAAAGAGAGTAAAAGTGTTTGATGCCGAGAATATGGTTGTCGGAAGACTTGCGGCCAAAGCTGCTAAAGCTGCTCTCCTTGGCGACTCGGTTATAATCGTCAATGCGGAGAAGGCAGTGATAACGGGTGACCGCCGCACGGTGATAGACGCCTACAAGGCCAAGAGAAACATACGCACCTCATACAACCCCCGTCGAGGCCCATTTCACCATCGTCGACCTGACAAGCTGGTTCGCCGAGTGATTCGTGGGATGCTACCTTGGCCCAAGCCCCGAGGGAAGGAGGCCTACAAGCGAGTGCGTGTGTATATCGGCGTCCCTGAGAAATATGCCGAGAGCGAACGAATCGTTCTTGAGGGTGCACGGTATCGAAGTCTAACACGAAAGCACATCACAGTTGGAGATCTCTGTTACGAGCTTGGCTGGAGGAACCCCGCGGAGGTGGCATGAGATGCGAGTTGTTGTTTCAACAGGGAAGAGAAAGACATCACTGGCAAAAGCGACAATAAAAGACGGCAAGGGTCGAATTCGAATCAATGGAAAACCCCTCGAGATACTTCAGCCTGAGGTCGCAAGACTCAGAATCATGGAGCCTCTTCTCTTGTTTGGTGACGGCTGGAAGAAGTATGACATCCGTGTCCGTGTCCGTGGTGGTGGTTTCATGAGCCAAGCAGATGCGGTGAGGATGGCAATTGCTACAGGATTAATCAAGATGAGCCAAGACTACGAAGCACGCTCACGGATGCTTGAGCATGATAGGACTATGCTAGTGGGCGATCCACGTCGTACCGAGCCCAAGAAGTTCGGCGGCCCCTCTGCACGGTCCCGATACCAGAAGTCGTACAGGTGAGGTGTGATAAGATGATTATTCCTGTTCGATGTTTTACTTGTGGGAAAGTGGTGGCCGATAAGTACGAGGAGTTCCGCCGGCAAGTGCGACAGGGTGCTGATCCTGCAGAGGTGCTAGACCGGTTGGGTTTGCATAGATACTGCTGTCGTCGGATGCTGTTGTCTCACATTGACATTATTGACAGCTTCATGGCCTTTGCTACGGTTGGTGTTGAGGAGGCTAAGTAGAGTGAGTGAGAGCGAGATTGCAGAAATTGATCTACTGACATCATTGGACAACTACCTCGCAGCCGGGTGCCACATTGGCACTCACATGAAGACGGAAGACATGGAGCCTTTTGTCTACAGGCAAAGACCTACTGGTGTATACGTGCTGGATGTGCGAAAGACAGACGAGAGGCTTCGAGTCGCGGCCAAGTTCATCGCCCGTTTTGAACCTTCAAAGGTGGCTGTGGTGTCAGGTCGTCTGTACGGCAAGAGACCTGTTGAAACATTTGCCCATTATGTGGGTGCCTATGCATTCACTGACAGGTTTGTGCCCGGTACGCTGACAAACCCCAACATCGCAGGGCCGCGGGTGTACGTTGAGCCAGAGCTGGTGATACTTACAGATCCGAGAACCGACCAGCAGGCGCTCAGCGAGGCATCAAGAATCGGCGTTCCTGTTGTCGCACTCTGTGATACCGACAACGTCATGACAAATGTCGACTTGGTAATTCCCACCAACAACCGTGGTAGGAAAGCATTGGCTCTGGTCTACTACCTCCTCACACGTCAAGTGCTTATCGAGCGCGGTGATATTCCGGAGGATGCGGAGCCCGCCTTCACTCCGGAAGATTTCGAGCCACAGGCCCAGCGACTCTAGTCCAGAATGGTGACGACGCCGTTATCGGCGTCCACCTCCACTCTTTGTCCTGTCCTCAGCTTTTCGATGTCAATCTTGTCAACTGCGGGTATCTCGCTGATGATACACCCAACTGCTATGACGGGGTCTGTCGCCCTGTTAATGATTGCTAAAGGTGCCTTTCCTGCCTTCTTGAGTGCGTAAAGGACGTATGACCCGACGGTGCTCCCTTTCCCCGTGGGGAAGACGAGGACTTTTCCTGCAACAGACTGTCCTTGGAGCGGATGATTCTTTTCGACTATCTCACCGGTTTCTGGATCACAACCTCCATAGAATGAGATGTCCTCCTCCGTATACAGCACCTCGCCGGTGGCCTTTCCCTTGAAGATGCGTCGCCCCTCTAGCCTCATGAGATCGCCTCCTTGATGCACTCCTCGACGGTTCTTATCTCTGTCTTGAACTTGTTCTTGCCTCTCGCATAGAAGCAGGCCTTTGCAGAGTCCGTCATGAGCCCCTTGAATCTGCCCTTCAGAGGCGCCACAGCACAACATGCATCACTGACAAGAAAGGCCCCCGCACGCTCTATCTTGTCGTAGTATCCCATCTTTATGGCTAGGTCCTTGGTGGGGCGTGCCGTCGTAATCCAGACGGTCTTCCCCTCTGCGACTGTCTTACCATCTAACAATTCGGCAATCCTTGCAATCTCCTTGATGCTGGCGTGGGGACAGCCAATGCTGATGAAATCTATCTCTGCATCCTCGTCATCAAGTGCATCTCTTGCATCGGCCAAGTCCTCGCTGGTCACGATTTCCGTTTCATCGGGAACTGGTGTCTGGTTAGGAGTAATACCCTCCATGTGGAATATTCCAAGCCCACCGTATGTTGCAACAGAGGCGCAGAATGACTTGAGTTCCTCTGTTGTCGCGCTCTTGATTCCAACAATATATGGTATCTTCTTCTTGGTCCTATCTCCAATAACCTTGCCCAAGAGCCCGAAGTCATCAGTCCCCTTCAGTTCTGCTTGTACCTCGTACTTGACTTGGGCGTATCTGTTCTCGTCGAGATGTAGCCCATATTCGGCGGTTCTTCCAGTGAGCGCAGCCGCGAGAGCACTGGGTCCGCCCTCTCGATTAGTTCTAGCTCCAATCACGGAGTTCGCAAAGCAGACGGCTGAGGACTCAGCCCACGCGATATGCTCACCATAGTGAGGCAGGTTCCCTATCAGGTATGGGGTACATGTACAGGTGGTTATCACACCCATCTTGGCAAATGCCTCAACCACTCTTTGCTGGTTTACTGCGAAATCTTCCGGTATTCCATGCTTTTTCCACTCTGTGAGATCCATTCCCGCAGGGTTCAGCGTTGTAAGAACGCGGACTTTTCCGTCCTCAGCCATCTCCGCGAGGTACTCGAGCCCTGCCTCCCCAAGATTGTGATACGAAACGCCCGCAATCTGCACACTTGATACCGGAATTAGTCTGTTCGCGCCATAGATCTCCCCAAGGGTTGTGATAATCTCCATCGCTTTTCGCGTGGCTTTTCCATACTCTCCATCCAGCATCCTCTGCTCTTCTCTTGTCAGTTCAAGCCCCATCTCACTCACCTATGAATCTCTTCAAATCTACGACTGGGAACTTAGCCTTGTCAAAGCTCTTTCCCTTCGTGACGAGGGGTTTGGTGCAATCGAAACCGACCTTCGTGGTCATTTTTGTGCCTGGCTCCGCACTTGGGTCGAGCGAACTTCCTGGCTCCCTGTCCTTGATCAGGAGGTCTACGTCTGCTTGGAACCTAGTTGCCATTGCCCACTCGCGTTCTTGCTCATTGTATATGTCGATGTCATCGTCATAGACCCACACATGCTTTGCACTTCGGTGGCCTGCAAACGCCGCCTCTATTGCCCTCAAACCATCGTCCTCATTGTGTTTCTGAATCTTCACTGCAATGTGGAGCCAGCTTGCCCCGCCTGGGGTGATGTAGACATCCTTGACATCGACACCCCGTTCCTTTATCTTCCTAAATACGGTGGGTTCACGGGGCATTCCCATTAACAGCTTGTGTTCCAGTTTTCCTGGCAGGAGTGCCTGCCATACTGCTTCCTTTCTATGAGTAATCTTTCGGACTTCAAAGACAGGCTCCTGTCGCACTACGTCCACAGTTTCTGTAAGGTCTATGAACGGGCCCTCATCATGCAGGTCTTCCAAGAACACACGCCCCTCAAAGACAAACTCCGAGTCTGCCGGTATCATCAGGTCGGAGGTCTTGGCCCTCACAACGCGTATTGGACGAAGTGCATTTGCAATCTCCAGTTCGTTCACGCCCGTTTCCACAGAAGTTGCCGCAGCAACAAGGACCTCGGGCGTGTTTCCTATACAAAGAGCCACGTCAAGTTCTCCATTGCGTTCCAAGAACTTGTGGAAGTCACGTCCTCTGACAACGCGAATGACCATCTTGTCCTTGTCAAATTGCATTGCTCTGTGGAAATCGAGGTTTTGACCGTACTCTGGATCACTTGCCACCATGACACCCGATGAAACATACGGCCCCCCGTCCACCTCATTGTGAACCAGTATGGGGATCTCGTCTAGGTTCACATTGTTGCGTACGACCTCTTGGCATGGTGCGTCGTCAACAACTTCAGGGGGGCTTCGCTTTTCTATGGCATCTGCAAGCGTTGGGATGATATCCTGTACAGATATGCCGAAGTAATCCGCAATCTGGGACTTTGTGCAGAAGAGATTACCCACAACTCTGAAGTCGGTTTCCTTCACATTCTCAAAGAGAACTGGTGTGGGTTCCATTGCATTCAAGACGCCTGCAATCTCAAGGTGTCTAGAGATCGGTTCCGTGACTACTCTAAGAACACCACGTTCACGTAACGTCGCTATATAGTCTGCAAGTATCAATCATCTCACCTCTCATAGCCCAAAGGACGTTATCCAGACCGCAGCCGCTCCTCCTCTCTCAAGAGCAGCACCAATCTTCTCTGCACTGGCACGGTCAGAAGCAAGAGCTATCATGTTTCCGCCACGTCCTGTTCCTGTCAGCTTCGCCCCAAGGGCGCCGTTCTTCCTTGCGATGCTCACAAGGCTGTCAAGTTCATCGCACGAAACAGTCAGTTCTTGAAGCAGCTCGTGGTTTCTATCCATGAGCTCTCCTACGCGATAGAGATCGAGGCCGAGAAGTGCTTCCCTCGCCTGCTTGACGAGCCCGCCGTATTCGCTGGCAATCTTATCGAACCAGTTCGGATTTCTCTCTTTCTTTGCTCGGACATCGCCCACGACTACCCTTGTGCTGGCAGTCAACCCTGTGGATGCGATTACAAGGTCCACGGCTCCCGAGAGTTTGAGTTTCTCGAAGGTTGGCGGGCCTCCGTCAAGGCTCCTAACATACCACACGAGACCACCAAATGTGGAGGCTGTATTATCGATTCCAGAAGGAGTTCCATGATATCCCTTTTCGCCCTCATATGCCGCCTCATTTATTTTCTCGTAGTCAAAACCGAGATTGAATTCATCATTGAGAGCCCTCGCAAGTGCCACACAGCTAGCTGCACTTGCACCGATTCCAGAGGCACATACGAGATCTCCTCCAAACTCTATGTGGATGCCCTGTTT
>QMYR01000093.1 GCA_003662765.1 Candidatus Thorarchaeota archaeon | reverse complement strand
TAGCTATGATAGTCCAGAGTCGGCCACTGTGTTCCGGATTGCATGGTTTGCAGCGGCTTCACGACCTGGGGTAATTCTCACTGAGCACAGCGAGGCAGAGAGCAAGATCTTCAAGGCCAAGGCGCTGTTTCAGGTCCGTGTCAATGACCAGAAGGCCGACCTGAGAATCTGGGTCGAGGAGGCACAGCGGTCGGTGGAGTTCACGGTCTGGGGGTCTGAGGACGAGGCCCAGCTGACCGCCTATCTTGATGAGATTGTGGCTGAGGTCAAGTCCGCGATTGAGAAGTTCAACACTCTAGACGACAGTGACAAACAGCGAGTAAAGCGCGCATTGGTCGCGAAGGCCTGCTGGGATCGCCTTGTCCATGATATTCTCAACAAGGCTCCCGCCAGTTCCGTCTACTTCCAGCTGGCGCACGGGCGTGAGATGGTGATCAAGGCGACAGAGGGTGAGGAAGTTCACCCCCTCACACTGACCACCAGTGCGTGGCTGACCAATATCGAGTCACTGCCCCAAGATGAGCCTCTGCCCGCGTCCACGGCCACAGAGCTTGCGAAAAAGTCCGTGGACTGGAAGAAGGAGACCGTCGCACTCATCAAGAGGTACCTCTGACACCTCTATCTTTATCTGTTCGTGGCACAGAGGGCGGGCCGTGGCCCCCTACAGGGTCGGTGGTCCGGCCCCGCGGGCTTCAAACCCGTGATCGCGCAAGCGATTAGAGTTCGATTCTCTTAGGGGGCCGCCACTCTTGTTCATGCTGCAGATAGTTTCTCATTGAGGAGCATCAGAGTCGCCTCTTCATCTAGCCCGTTTCGGATAGCGGTGCGCAATACCTCTCTACGAATACGGGAAACTGCAGGTGATCCTCTCAAATCAGGGTTAGCTGCCAAGTATCTTGCCACGGCACGACGGGTTAGTGTGTCAAGGCTGACAGCACGTTGTTCACTAGCAGTGTCGCTCTTGCCAGCCCGCACAGGAATTCTCTCCATCCTGCATAGCCTCGCCACGATATCACGTGCAGCTTCCTCAGGATCCACCCATGACATGTCCACAACTGCGATTGGCCTGTCCCATCCGTATCTCTCACCTGGGGGGTCGATGCGCTCAGCAATCCGCTGCAAGACCTCCAGCGGTACGGGGCCGTGACGTTTCTCGTTCCATCTCATTGCGGTTTCAAGTGGTGTCGATACGTACACTACGGCGAATAGCGCATCCTGTTGGTTGGCCAGCGAGAAGAGTTCGTGCCTCATGCTTGCATAGTAGTTGGTATCGTCGTGAATTACCGACAGTCCCCTCTGCAGCAGGTGTTCCGTTCTCCTTAGAGCATCTGCTCTCACAGCGTGTTCCCTCTCGGGTCTGAAGTCTTCGTAGTATCGCTTGTCCCGGATATCATCCGTGCTGACGATTTCGGCACGCACCGTTCCGACAAGAGCCGTCAAGATTGCCCTTGCAAGTGTTGTCTTTCCTGATGCGGGAATTCCACACATGGCCAGCAGTAATTTTGTCAACCTGTTTCGTGACCTGTCAGTGTTAAACCTCAGAAGAAACTTACGTCAAGGGCGTGCAATGGGAAGACTGGTTCGGAATAGGCATTTCCGCCGCTCCTCTTTGAAATCGGACTGCGTGTATCTGTTTGTTATCGCAAATTGTACTACTGAAGTCACAACTAACTTGACACGTACGTGTGATGCAAACTACCGCTATCGGACAGGGGCAATACGATTCGGTCATGGCGTCATAACTCCGTACAGGGTCGCCATTGAAGTCAATGCCAATACGTTAATGGTTGGCCAAGATTAGTTTCGCAGTTCTCCGAGTGCTATCTTTGTATGCATGGCAATGAACGGGTAGTATCACAAAAGTTTAACAATACTGGATACGGTGATATATGTGAGCCGTTCGCCCTGTGGCGAACAAAAGCGGGGATCTACGCCCTTTGGCGCAGTCACCCGCTCTACTTCTCCGCTTGAAGCTCAATAGTCAGGAAAGTGTTTGATTCCGCACCCCTTGAGTTTTCCTGATTCGTCAGTATCAAAACGCTGCTGTATGACACGAAACCCTCTCTCTATTACATAATCTACATCATTCCATTTCTCTTGCGGTTTTCCACGCAAGTTTGTGTACCTGTTCACCATATGGGCGACGACATCTACCAGTTGTGACATATTCCTGTATTGCGAGTTGACAAACAAGGGGTTTTCAATCAAATCCTCATTTGTTTGATATAGGGTTCCATGTTTGAAGAACTCACTGTATTTCCTTCGTACAGCATTGTCATATCTTGTGTTGACAGAATCAATCAGCAAGATTCCGTATTCGGGAGGTTGATTCATACTCATTCGTCTGTTGTTTTCTTTTTCAAGAAACTTGCAGACCCGTTCAAAGAGCAGGCGGTGTGACCACAGTTCAACGCCCTCGCGGTCTTTGATCTTCCACAGCTTGCGCTTGTGGATCACTGACGCTATCAATGTGCAGTTGATCTTAGCGATGAGTTCGAACACGTTCTCTAGTAATTTCAAGGATTTTTCCCTGCCCAACGACCTATAGACTCCCTTTTGTTGTATCACCTCGTATGCATGAATCTCTACATCTTCGGGGGGAAGATTGGGAAACCATTTTGCTTTCAAGGAGTTGACAGCATTGTCAACAGATTGCCATTCACTGTCCAAGAGAATAAACGCTGCTTGAACAAACAAGGGTGAGCTGTGTTTCATGCTGGGCTTTCCAGATTCATCTACATATACAAGATACATGATTCATTTCCTCAAGGCTCCATGTTGTCAGCATCATGAGGGCAATCGAGCTGGAGTAGTATCGTACTCAAGTTGACTGATACTCTGATGTCTTATGTCTTCTCTCTAGAGCTCTCTGGTGTGATGTCTGAGTTTCTGCTTGGAATACCCTGAAGCGCTTGATGGGCAAGAGTTCACGTGGACTTGGATGCCCGTTATTGAACGCCTGTCACATTCAATTCTCCCCCATCCAACGGGAGCATAGACTGCCGCCTCCAGGCCATGTTGCGGCCCCGTGGTTAAGTTTCAGTGACCGACTATGGTCTGATAGTGATCTCCAGACTGTTCGCAAGGTCCTTGTACCTATTCCGGACTGTGACCTCTGTGACGTTGGATGCCTCGGCGATCTCTCTCTGAGTACGCCTGTCATTCGTGATGATTCCCGCGATGTAGAGTGCGGCAGCTGCTAGACCACCAGGGTCCTTCCCCGCTGTGATGCCACGCTCTCGTGCCATATTGATGATCTCCATGGCCTTCTGGACGGTTCTACCGTCTAGGCCGAGGTCAGCAGAGATACGCGGCATGAGGTCGTTGGCCGATGGGATTGGAACCTTGATTCTCACATTGCGCAGGATGAGTCTGACACACTGACCCAGTTCCTTCCTGTTCACCCGTGCCTCTGTCACAACCTCGTCAAGCTGTCGTGGGATTCTATGAATTCGACATGACAGATAGATTGCTGCTGCGACCATCCCCTCAATGCTTCGACCCCTCACCAGTCGTCTACTGAGGGCCTTCCTATAGATTAGAGCGGCTGTTTCCTTGGCCTCACTCGGGACACCCAGCTGGGATGTCAGCCTGTCGAGCTCGCTCATTGCAATACTGAGATTCCTGTGCTGCGAGCTGTGTACAAGAGTCCGAATCTGCCACTTTCGCATCCTGTAGATCGCGGCCCGGTTGCTGGCTGCTATTGCCCTGCCGTTGGCATCTCTATCGCTCCAGCCCAAAGTCGTGGCAAGTCCCTTGTCTGCCATCGTGAGGGTCTGCGGTGAACCTGTCCTCGCCCTTGCATTTCTCTCCTCGGCGGTGAATGCCCTCCACTCCGGTCCTGTGTCCATTATCCTCTCGTCCATGACACAGCCGCAAGAGGTACAGATGAACTCGCCGCGTGTCTGGTCTTCGTAGAACTCGCTGTTGCCACAGATGGAACACACCTGAATGCCCTGTTGTCGGTCTGCCATAGCCCGGACTGGTCTAGCCATATCTGTTCACCTGCTCTTCGTCCCCCCGCGAGATGGCCGCATGCATGAGGCCTGCAAAGAGTGGGCAGAACCACGCTCCGGGGGGAAACGTTGGCGAGACCCGAGCTTGCCGCCTAATAAATATGAGGATTTGCGAACTATTGTACGAATGTATAACTGCCATTGCGCACAGGTGAGGTGGTGTGGACCCGCGAGAGCAGGACGCATAGAATCAGGGGACAGTCCGCTGTTACCGCGTGGGAGTGGAACTCTCGCGCGTCCGGGTAAGCATCTACTTCAGACACGACCAGTTGCTTATCGCGGTTTCTGGAACGATATGGATGTGTTCGTAGTATATGTGGCCTGACTCAAGCACAGTCTTTGCAAGGGCCACCTTCACCAGTCCATTGTTCCGACCCAGGACATGACCGGCCACATACTTCACCCGTACAAGCCTCTTGTGGGCCTCATCTCGGGTGAGGGCACAGCGCCCTACTGCTGGACCCTGAAAGGCTATCTCGATGATCTCGTGTTCGTCACATTGACCTGCACGCTTGAGGACCTTTGCCTTCTCTTCGATACGTTCCTCGCCAACAACACTCTCGACCTGATTCGAGTCGTAATGAAACACTTCACTAGGCACTCGGTGGATGGACGGGGCGAGAAACAGCAATCTATCGCTGACGTGAGTGATTCCACTATGTCCGCAGTCAACGTATCTCCCGACTCGGCTCTCTCCAACAACGAACCTGACATGGTAGTGCCTCGCATTCACCATGTTTTCTTCGTCATCACTCTCATTTACCCTGACACGCATGTCCTCCCAGATCTCGATTGGAGAGAACGGATTCGGTTTGGCCCCATCACCTTGGTTACTTTACGATTGTTAACTCCACTATAGACGACCACACATCAACACTTATGCCTTGTGAATGACCCCATGCAGGGCTACAGCGGGCACAGGCGGTAGGAAACATGCTCGACCACATCATAATAGTCTTGACGACTGTAATCTTTGGCATTCAGCACAGCGGAATGTCATCGCACCACATCAAGTACGTGATAATCAATCGATGGGGAAAGAAAACGTACTCTCGCATCTTCACGTGGAGCAGCATTCTGACCTTCCTAGTCGCATTCCTAACAGTAGACTACAGAATCTGGCTTCGTCCTCTGTTTGACATCGGCTCAATTGATTGGTGTTTCGCAATCGTGGCTGTTTCGTTGATTCTGATAGGAGTCGTGGTGGCAGTTCGTGCCTCATCTGTGATCTCTGTTAGCACAGTCGCTGACATGCAGAGTGACAGACAGCCAGAACTCGTGACAGACGGGATATACGCCAGAATCCGCCATCCGCTGTATCTCGCGACGGTGCTGATATTCCTGTCTTTGATTCCATTATACATGGAGCCTCATGTTGCGGTGTTTGCACTCGCAATGTCTGTTTACACAGTCGTCGGAGCCTACCTCGAAGAACGCAAGCTCGTGAATGTGTATGGATCAGCCTACATCGAGTATCGCCAGCGGGCTGGATTCATTCTCCCAAGACTACGCTGCAATCGTAGTTCCGAATCTGTTCAGGCCGCTGTTCAATGAGACAGCATGGGGTTTCATTTGCTGCCCCTCGGGCCTGCTGCCTATCTGTCCAACATGTGCTGAATCTTCGAGAGATGACGTGACCTCTTCACTGCAGCGGGGCTTATCTCAAATACCTCACCACGTTCAACCACATAATGTGCTGTTTCCACGTCGGATGTGAAGTGTCGCTTGATGTCTTCAATCACATAGTGGAGTTGGACGCAGTGGGGGCTGCCATCGACGGTCAGGGCAGTGACACGTCTGATTCCTGAATATCGAATGATGGATGCGATCTTGAATCCGGCATGGTTGACGTGCATCTCCTCAAGGCAGACATCAAGTACGGCCTGTCCACCATCTCTTTGTCGGAACTCCCCCACAATCTCTGGATACCGACTTCTCATGCAGCTACCAATCAGCAGTAGGAGTCCTGACTCACGGAGTCGTCTGTCGCCCACATTGATTCGCATGAGGCTCTCGTCACAGCTGCAGGGCATGTATCTACCACTTCCTTCGTGGGGCTGTTCTCTCGCTCTCCTGTCCTTTCCTTCTGTCTCCGAGAGGTGCCGCTATCCGCGCTATCACATCCCCCTCAAATACGTAAGACATTCTGCTCAGGGCGACGACTGCCCCTGCATAGGGCGCATGGACCTCTGCCCTGTCTTGAACCTGCCCTATCACATCATCGTACTCGACGACCTCGCCGAGGTTCGCAGTGGGAATGAAGAATCCCTCCGTGTCCACATTGACCTGTTGCGGAATCCCCATGAGTGTGCTTGATACCTCCATCCTGTCTCCGGGAATCATGTCCTTGATTCTGAGAAAGTTGAGGATGGCCTCTTTCACCTCCACAGCAGCTTGGGGCTCGACCTCACCTCGCCCCCCACGCATTTCAATGGTCACAGCCGGAATGCCCTCATGTGCGGCCTCCACAGTCAGTGCGCCTCGCGTCCCAAGGCTCTGGACTACAAGGGGGAGTGATAACTGTGATGCGAGGTTGCGAACGTGAATGTAGTCCCGATGCAAGGCAATGATGTGGCTCACACATGACAGAGGCCCGGCCCTGAGATGAATCACATATTGTGCCTGTGCTGCGTGTCGCCAGATCTCCCATGCAGTCCTCTCGGTGACCGTTCCACGTTCACTACCAGGGAATGTTGTGTCGAGGTCTTGAGAGTCCAACGGAGAGACTCTCGCACCGAGCCGGAATGTCAGCGGGTTAGCAACGGGCAGGACGGTCACAGACCCATCAATCCTATCGAGCCCCCTCAAGTGCTTCATGATGAGATAGCTGGCGTACACGTCAGTAGCGGAGATTCCATCCATCCCGGCAACAATCAGTACCCGTGGATGGTCATCACCATATGTGTAGAACCCGAGTGTGGTTCCTGTCTTGAGGTCTATATCGACTGCATCCACAACTGGCTTGACCATGTTCGGTCCCTCAACTGGCCTCGTAGTTCTGGAGCGATTCAATCAATAAGAAGGGATGTATCACCATTACTCAGGTCAAACCAGCTCTCATCACAGTTGAACACGTAGATGTCAGTCCTGAGCTCGTTCTTCAGCAGAGAGTCGTGCCGACCGAGTGCGTACTTGCTGTTCATCTTGATGCAGGAATAGTCACCGGCAGGCTTGCAGTGTTCTGTAAAGAGGTCTGGATGACCACACGACTGAGGATCCCCTATCCAGATGAGCGGCGATCCCCAACGAACGATGTCTATGGCTGTCATGGAGAGGTGTGGCTCCCAACAGGCTATGACTACTGCAGGACTGTACTTCCTGACAGCCTCGATAGCATCGATGGTCTCGACCTCTTTGGGGTATGCAATTCTATATCGTGGTGACTTTGCATCGGTCGCGATGATTGGTCGTTCGACTCGCCTCTTGAGAAAATCGGTCAACACACCATCCCCGCTCATCACCTCGACGACTGGGCCCTCGCTACTGCTCTCACGTATGATCGTATTGACGATGTTCGCGATCTCAGTGACAAACTCCTGACTGAACACTTGGAATATCCAACGACCGCCGAGATTGCTCCCGTTGAAGTAGCTCTTGAGCTTCCAAGTACGTTCAATGACCTCAAGTAGCGCGCGGGCCTCAGAGTAGGGCCTTAGGGTGTCGTGGATGTCAATGAACAAGTCGTACTTGGTCATCCAGTCAGGGATCATGGGCGGTTGGAGTGTGGTGTTCTTATCATGCTATGGATATGGTCTACAACTGATGGTCAACGCCGACTGGCCAAAGCTCTAATAAGGGAGCTATGCACTCGCCACTCAGCGAGAGTGAGCTAGGATGGATTGCGTTCTCATCTGAACCTGTCTGCTTTTTCGAGTCCTTTATAGAGGACATTCCTCTCGGCTCACTCGTCGGTCATGGCAAAACTATAGTCGAGGCCAGTGAAGTTGAGCGACGCAGAGAGTGAGTTCACAAAGATTGAGAAGAAGTGGCAGAGGCGCTGGGCAAAGGACAAGATCTTTGAGGCCGACCCAGACCCCAAGAGACCGAAGTTCTTCCTCACGGTGCCCTATCCCTACACCAATGGCGCGCTGCACATCGGACACGGCAGGACGTACACTGTCGGTGATCTGATTGCACGCTACAAGCGCATGCGCGGCTACAACGTGCTGTTTCCCATGGCTTCGCATATGACTGGTACTCCAATCTTAGGAATGGTCGAACGCATTAAGGCTGGCGACCAGACGGCGATTGAGCAGTACAAGAGAGACCTCCGTCTGTACCTCAAGACAGAGGAGGAGGTGGAGGCCCAGCTCGCCAAGTTCACCGACCCGTGGGTCACAGCCAAGTTCTTCGCGGATGCGATCTCAGCCGACTTCAAGGCCCTCGGCTACAGCATTGACTGGCGGAGGAAGTTCACGACAGGCGACAAGATATACAATCAATTCGTCAGCTGGCAGTACTACAAGTTCAAGGACAAGGGTTACCTGAAGCAGGGTGACTATCCACTATTGTACTGCCCACGATGTGGCAATCCGGTGGGTGAGGATGACCTGCTGGAGGGCGCGACTGCCAAGATCAAGGAGTTCACCGCCATCAAGTTCGGTTTCGAGGACGGCTACATTGTGCCAGCGACCCTGCGTCCGGAAACCATCTTCGGTGTCACGAACATGTGGATCAATCCCAAGGCCACCTATGTCTGGGCTCGTGTCAATGGTGAGAAGTGGTTGATTTCCAAGTCTGCGGCAGAGAAGCTCAGGCTTCAAGCCAAGATGGTCGAGATTCTTGAGGAGTTTCCGGGCGCCAAGGTCGTGGGGAAGAAGTTCCGCGCAGTCCATGACGATCGCGAGTTGCCAATCCTGCCCGCAGACTTCGTGGATCCCGACAATGCCACGGGTGTCGTGTACTCGGTGCCAGCCCACGCACCCTTCGACTACATCGCTCTGCGTGATCTATGGGACGACCCCTCTGGCCTCGAAGAGTACGGTATCTCGGCCGAGGAGGTCCGTTCTATTCAGATGATCAGCATGATTGACATCAAGGGATACAGCGAGTTCCCTGCAAAGGACGCTGTTGAGAAACGCAACATCAAGAGTCAGAACGAGGCGGAAGCACTGGAGGATGCCACGCAGGAGATCTACAAGGCGGAGTTCTATGAGGGCATCATGAAGGACAACTGCGGTCAGTTCTCTGGTCGTCCCATCAAGGATGTCAAGGATGATGTTGTTGCATGGATGAAGTCAATCAACCGCTGTGATGTGTTCTATGAACCAGACCAGCGTCCCGTTATCTGCAAGTGTGGCAGCGATGTATATGTGGGCGTCTTCGCCGGGCAGTGGTTCCTCGACTACACGAGTCCCGGATGGAAGGAGCAGGCCCGGAAGGCACTGGATTCGATGGCCATTGTGCCGGAGCTGTACAGGAACCTATTCGAGGCCACGTTTGACTGGTTGACT
>QMYR01000092.1 GCA_003662765.1 Candidatus Thorarchaeota archaeon | reverse complement strand
TCATCGAATAGCTCTTGGCCAGTCATCCCTGTTGTGGTCAAAGAAAGAGATGAAGAGACCGAATGTGCCGGTCTCTGGTGTTACTATTCGATCAACTCGTCCAAGACCTCTAGGAGCTCAACTACCTTCAGGTCGGCACCGGGCTTCTTCTCACCTGTTGTGGACTGCTCCTCCTGCAGCGCCTTCACTGCGTCGTTGAAGTTGGTCACACAGAACGGACAACTGGTCATGAGAATCTCAGCTCCCGTAGATGCTGCCTCTCTAAGGCGTTCCTTTGCGGTGGCAAGAGCCATGTCAGGGAACTGAGTCTTGACACCGCCACCAGCACCACAACAGAACGAGTCGCCCTTGATCCGGTACATCTCATGGAGCTCAAGACCGGGGATGTTGCGAAGCACGACACGCGGGATCTCAAAGTGCTCCTCCTTGGCCTTCTCGGCCTTGCGACTGTCCATGAGCCAGTTGTCGCTCTTTGCCAAGATCTCCTTCTCAATCGCGAGTCCCACGTGACGCACGCTGTGGCAAGGATCGTGCCATGTCACCTTCTTTGCGTATTCCTTATTGATTGTCAGCTTGCCCTCCTGGATGAGGTCATACACGAGCTCCACAGTGTGCCTGACCTTGAAGGGCAAGGGCTTGCCACTTATGCGAGGGTAGTCATTTCGGAAGGTCTTGTAGCACCCGGCGCAACTGAAGACCAGCATGTCGAAGTCTTTGAATAGCTCCAAGTTCTTCTCCATTACCTCACGGAATATCTCCTTCTGGCCCGTCCTCAGTATAGGCGATCCACAGCAGACTTCTTGACTCAATACAGTGAAGTCAATCCCCAGCTTCTTTAAGATGCTTGCTGTGCGCTTGGCAATGTGCTGCTGTCGGTACGCACCGGTACAGCCCACGAAGTAGGCGACCTTCGCATCGAACCTGTCAGCTGGACCCTCGAACCACGCAGTACGCTCCTCACGGGCCTCATTGTAGGGATTTCGGAGCTTCTCGTCCTTCACACGTTCGCCAATCACCTTGTGACGGGGGAGAGGCTCCACACCCGCCTCGATTATCGCGGCTCGAAGCTCCTCGGTGACATGCACGGTTTCGATGTAGTTGGGACACTGAGTCTCACACATCCCACAGGTTGTGCACGCCTCAACAACTTCCAACAACTCCTGGCTCGGCTCAATCTCTCCGTTCAACCACGCTCTGGCCATCCATTGTTTACCAGAGTTGAAGTATCCCTCCCAGCCGAAATAGATGCCAGCAGGACAACCCTGCAGCATTCCGGTGTACTCCTCGGTTTCACCCTGCCGGTCGGGCTCGCCGGAGTATGCATACTGGCAGGCGCGGCAGTGTATGCAACGCGCATTGATCTTCCTCAGGTCTTCAAGACTTGTCATGTTCTATCTTGCCTCCGTCATATTTCAGACCTATTAAGAGTTACGAGCTGTAACTTACGTTTCCTCCTAGTTTCCGTTCCCGATGGGATTCGGAAGGTCAGTCACAGCCTCCCAAGGAATCGCTAGTCGACCTGGGTGAAGGATCAGGTTCGGGTCCAGGACTTTCCTGAACTTGACTAGCATGTTGTAGTACTCCGGCGTCCTGCTGAAGGTCTCAGGAGCATGAACGAACGGATCAGGTCGATAGTTCAGCCAGCCCTTCTTCAGGAACGACCGGGTGGTTTCCAGATTGAACTCGCGAATCTTGTCGTAGATGCCCGGTTCGGTGCTGTCGAAGCAGACAATCGGCATCACAATGGCCTGCCGAGCATGATCAATGCTTGCCACCCACATCGTCGGCGGAAATCCGTACTCCTCCATCTTAGCACAGTACTCATCCATCACGGCGGGACTCTCAAGCCATGGTACGTACCAAGTAATGAACAGAAAGCCGGCCTGCCAGAGAGAGTACGGAATGGCAATCTTATTTGGCTTCTTCAGACGCGAGGCCACCTGCTTGGGATGCAGCTTCCACTGCGGGCATTTCGTCCCGGCCTCCTCCTCGTACCACTTGTAGATCTCGTCAATCTTCTTCTTGACGTACTCGAGTTCCTCATCTGACCATGCCCAGATCTCGTAGTTCATCCAGTACTCACTGATGCCAATCTTCTTGTAGAACTCGTAGTCTGTCGGCACGTTTGTCTTGGGCCAGCGTGTCATAACGAGTGGCCAGTTGCCCCCCTGAACCATGACAGTGTTCTCAGCGATACCGAGCTCATGCTTCGACACCTGCCAGGCAGGCTTGATGATATCATCCCAGTTCTGACCACCATAGGCCACCACTGTCTTGTGGTGCGGATGAGGGACAATCTTGATGGCGGCCTTTGTGATGATTCCCATTGAACCCTGTGAACCAAGGAACAACCCATCAGGATTCGGTCCCGGGCCCCACCGGTAATAGGGCTTTGCACCTTCTAGTGCCCAAGAGCCGGTTCTGAAGATCTCCCCGGTGGGCAAGACAACTTCAAGACCCATAATCATGTCTGCCTGGGGGCCATAGACCCCAGTGACCAAAGAGAACCCTCGCTCGATAGCATCACCCAGAACAGTCGCGGCGGGCGGTGCACCGTCAGGAATGGGCGGAGCCCACTCGGGATACTTCACCTTGAAGATTCGCCATGCATCGCCGGACTTAACACCGGGTTCAACCACCATCACTCGGTTCTCAGTGTCCACTGTAAGTCGATTCATCCGCGTCATGTCCATGTATATACCGCCAGGCTCAATCGCGGGAAGCGCAAATCCCCCGCTGAGTCCTCCGGCTGCAGGTGTCACGGGAATGAGATGCTCGTTTGCGACGACGAGGATTTGGGACACCTCTTCGGCGTCCGCCGGTCTCACTATGACTTCCGGCAAGACAGCCTCGAGGCCCATTATGCCCCTCGCCATATAGCTGTGACGAAGTGGTTCGCTGGTCGTGACGTACTGTTCGCCACAGATAGAGACCAGCTTCTTGACCACCTCGTCGGTCACATGATTGTATCTGGTCACTCGATAATCCTCCATCATGCTCGGCGTTTCTTCGATGATGAACCGCGCCATGTTAGTTCCCTCATAAATACGCATCGAAAACCGGGTATTGGAAATGCGCAACCTTCTACGAGTATGATTTTAAGTTGGTCAACATAGTGCGCTCTCCTCAGCCAGCAGAGAGCACAAACGACCATGAGGAAAAAGATGCACAATGAAGCAGTATGCCCCCTATGACATCAAGATCTTTGTAACGGGTCCGTTTCAGTCCGGAAAGACGAAACTCATCCATGCCATCGACCCCGCAGCCATCTCCATCGAGAGGCCGCTTCCCCGACCGCATAGAGGAGAAACTGGGACTACTACCACAGGATTTGACCTAGGCCGGGTCATTTGGTGGCGCGAGTCAGACGGTAAAACAGGAATCATCATACCAAGAGCAGAGATGACTTCGGACATGGAAACAAGTGGCATCTTGAAGCACATTGAGCTTCGAGGTGTTCCGGGAATGTTACACTTCAAGTTCGTTCGGGACACCATGCGTGCAAACACGGATATCGTGCTTCTCGTCGTCGACTCGTCAGACAGAGAGATGATTGAAGAGGCGATTGCTCATCTGGAAGAGGCGAGGGCTGCCTTTCCAGGCAAGTCAATCAAAGTGATAGCAAACAAGCAGGACAGAAACGATGCTGCCCGGCCCGATGAGGTCGCAGCTTGGTTGGGTGTTGAGAGGGCCATTGGCATGAGTACACTGGACCATCAGGCCTGCAGGAGAGTGATGGCGGAGATCCTTTCGACGCACGCTCGCTCGGCTCAGAATTGATGATTCGTACAGCCATCTTATAACTGCGAATGCATCGTAAGAACACTTGGTGATTTGAGATGGAAGGGTTGAGACCGCGACTGCTAGCCATCATAGCAATCACGCTGCTCATGGTTCCGATAACGGTGAGCCCGCTCGCCAACGCATATCAGCCTGGTGATGAAGAGGCCGTCTTTGGCCACACCTTTGCAGAGGAGTACTGGACGAACAGTTCCATTGCAATAACAGGCTCCTCTGCGAACGCCAGCTTCACAGCGTCCTACGTCCATGTGGACGACTTCCAAGCGTTTCTCATCGCGTTCAACAGAATCAACATGAGTGATGGAAAACAAATCATAATCCCATACCAGCTCTTCGGGATGCACTACAAGACTCCAGAGGAGCAGGATGTCTTCATCGGAGCAATCTTCGCGTTCCTTCTGGTGCATAACGAGAGCTATGGGAACAATGACCTTCCAGATATTGGGAATGAGGACGCGTGGTACATTGTGCCCATGACGAACAACAATCCGTGGCCGGAGTACACGCCAGACGTTGAGGCCATTCCCGCCACCAAGATCTCCGAAGGCCACTACAGATTCGGAATGAGATACTACAATATGTCAGCACGCGTCGTGTCCTCGATGTCCAACGCGGGCTTCGCCGCCTCACTACTGTTCCCAATCCTCACTGTGATGATTAGTGAAATAGTGATTCAGTACGACATTGTGATCCAGAACAACGGCGAGGTTCATGTTGAAACACTATACACAATTGGCCAAGCTCTAAAAGCCAAGTGGCTTGGCCTGTTCGACGTCGACCCGGCGGACATTATCAAAGACAGCATGGAAATATCCGCTGTGCACTATCTGTCGGTGTTCACGTCGAAGTACAATGTGACAACCGCGTCTTCGGGCCACACGCTCAGTCCCCCAGAACACACGACGCCACTGGACGAGAATCTCACAATAAGAGTGGGCGATGACAACGAGCGAGCCCTGGACATCAGACTTGGGCGACAGTATCAGCTGCTGAACGAGTCAACGGACCCGTGGACCACTGTATCAAACAACGAAACAGCCACCGTGGCACTGCTTGGCGCTAGGGGCGGCGACTTCCTTCTGATTGCATGGCAGGCGCCCCTCTCTGCATTTCTGTTCTCGCATGTGGCATACGGCCTCTCAGAAACCGTTCGTTCTCGCTATGGCTCCGTGACGAACCTCGTGGCGAATGCCACCAAGGAGTTCCACAGTAGTCAATGGTGGTACTCTGTCACGTTCCCGAAGTGGAACGGCCTCAGGGTCCATCAGGATCCCACCTACGTCGCTCAGACGAACTTGGCCCAAACAACATCTACAACCACAGGTGCAACTATAACCTTCCCAAAGATACCGACAAGCTATCTCATTATCGGTGGTGTCGTCGTCATCGTTGTGATAGCTCTCGTGATGAGGCGGAGGTAACCTCTCTCAGTACGTGACGCGTGGGAACTCCCCCACGCAGCACGTTTCTCTTTTTTCTTGACGCCAAGACTAGAAGATCTTTGGCTCTTCCCACTCGCCAAAGACTTCCCGCCACACATCGCATATCTCGCCAATTGACGCGTAGGCCTTCACGGCCTCCACAACATAAGGCATGACATTCTCGTCGCCCTCGGACGCCTTCCTCAACTTGTCAAGTGCCTCCTGCACTTTCTTGTTGTCACGTTCTCGGCGTACCCGATTGAGGCGTTCAATCTGTTTCTTCTCAACCTCGGGGTCAATCTTCAAGACGGGAATCTTGATTTCTTCACCCTCGAGCACGTACTCGTTCACGCCAACGATTATCCGGCGCTTCTCCTCAACCTCCTTCTGATACCTGTATGCAGCGTTGGCAATCTCCTTCTGGAAGAAGCCCTTCTCGATGGCCTCTAGAACTCCACCCAGCGCCTCGACACGGTCAAAGTACTTGTACGCCTCCTCCTCCATCTCGTTGGTGAGGGCCTCAACATAGTAGGAGCCAGCGAGCGGATCAATCGTGTTGGCCACGCCACTCTCATACGCAAGCACTTGTTGTGTTCGTAGGGCGATTCTAACCGCGTCCTCGGTGGGCAGGCATAGGGCCTCGTCCATGCTGTTGGTGTGAAGGGACTGGGTTCCACCGAGAACAGCTGCAAGTGCCTGATACGCCGTGCGAACGATGTTGACCATTGGCTGTTGCGCTGTGAGAGAGCACCCAGCAGTCTGCGTGTGGAACCGCATCCATAGAGAACGCGGTTTCTTGGCACTGAATCGCTCCTTCATCTCGCGGGCCCAGATTCTCCGAGCCGCACGATACTTGGCGACCTCCTCGAATATGTCATTGTGTGCATTGAAGAAGAAGGAGAGCCGGGGAGCGAATGCGTCAACGTCCAGCCCTCTCTTCACAGCCCATTCCACGTACGTCAGACCGTTGAGTAGGGTGAACGCCAGCTCCTGCACGGCCGTGGAGCCAGCCTCACGAATGTGATAGCCGGAGATTGAGATTGTGTTCCAACGTGGAATGTGCTCCGTGGCGTACTCGATGATGTCAGTGATGATTCTCAATGATGGCTCGGGCGGATAGATCCAGCTCTTCTGCGCCATGTACTCCTTCAGGAGGTCGTTCTGAATTGTGCCACCAATCTGGTGCGATGACACGCCCTGTTTTGCCGCTGCAACCATGTACATTGCGAGTAGGATAGATGCCGGAGCATTAATTGTCATGGATGTTGTGACCTTGTCGAGCGGAATCCCCGAGAATAGAATCTCCATGTCCTTGAGTGTGTCCACTGCAACGCCGAGCTTTCCCACCTCACCGTATGAGAATGGATGATCGGAGTCACGACCGAAGATAGTTGGAAGATGAAACGCGACACTAAGACCCGTCTGACCGTTCGCCAGCAAGAACTTGTATCTGGCATTTGATTCTTCTGCTGTCCCCATTCCGGCAAACTGGCGCATCGTCCAGATTCTCCCGCGATACATGGTCGGCTGAACTCCGCGGGTGTACGGATACTGACTTGGAAAGCCAAGATCACGAAGATAGTCGAAGTTGGGAATGTCAAGAGGTGTGTAGAGACGCTTCACAGGTCGACTTGAGGTCGTGACGAATTCTTCTTGCCTCTCAGGGTGCTTCTTCATGTGAGGCTCCAATACCTCGGACTCCCACTGGTCCATGGCCTCTCGAATCTTGCGAATCTCGTTCTTCCTCTCGACTTCGGCCTCCGAGTCATTCGCCTTCGTCGCATTCATGTGAGGCATCTCCTACGTCCGACATAGCCGCTTTTCCCAGCCCGTGTTATTAACTGTTCGATTTTGAGCTGCAAGGCTCGGAAGACTAAATACGAACAGTCCTCACAAAGAAGACGAGAACTATGGAACCAGAGGACCTCACTAGTCAGCAAGAGCCAACACGGTTCGCTATCGAGAATCTAGGACCCGTAAGGCATGCAGACATAGAGATTCGTCCGTTGTCGGTCTTTATTGGACCAAACAATGCTGGGAAGTCTTATGTGTCTACGATCATCCATGCTTTGGGATCGGCATTCGGTTCGGGCCAGCTATTCATGCGACTTCTGATGACAGACGAGCCTCATGAAACCGATGAGAAGACAAGAATTGACAGGCGGCTGGTGAGAAAGCTCAACGACTTTGTTAAATCTGCTGTAGACGAGTTGCTACATGTGAAACCACCATTCGAACCGAATGCTCTCACAACAATAGAACAGTCATTAATGTTAATGGAACAACAAGTGAGCGCTGAGATAGAGGGTTCTTTCGCGTGCCCCCCAGGGAAGATTGTGAGATATGGGACAAAAAGGATGCTGACGACTGTTGATACCGCCCGCTCAAGGTACGTCATCACTGTTACTAGGGAAAATGAAGTCAATCTGAAACTGGTCAGGTTGTATGACGACGCTGGCCCTATGGAAGAAACACCAGAGCATAAGCCCGAAATGCAGGATGTCATAGACTATGTGAAACGGATAATGATACAGTATGGGATCAAGGAGGACACCAAGAAGACCATTCAGAGGCTTCACGACATCATGGTAAAGACTGTAGTGTTGTCCCTTTTTGTCCCACTCAATGTGACCGGTCTTCAGTACCTTCCAGCCGCTAGGGGCGGATCCACTCAGACCTACCGCTCACTCACTGCCGAGTACTTCCACAGCATTCCATTTACACTAACACGCCCACAGAATAGGCCTCCAACACTGAACAGAGCGACAGCAGTGCTGTTTGCCCAGATGGCCAACTTGCCCGAAACGAGAGGCCCCCTCGCAGAAGTGGTGGAGCCCTACGAAGAGAGAACTACAGGAGGACACATTGAGGTATCCCGTGAGATGAGTGGAATGCTTTCGCGGCTCGAATTCAAACGGGATGGCCATTCGATAGGCCTTCAAAGAGTATCGTCATCGGTGTCTGAGCTGGCTCCCTTCTATCTCTATCTGAAGTACTATGTCACTCCGGACTCGATGCTTATCGTAGAAGAGCCTGAGGCCCATCTCCATCCGGAGAATCAAATACTCATCGCAAGACTACTTGCGCGGTTAGTCAATGAGGATGTCACGCTCTTGATTACGACACACAGCGACTTCCTGTTGAATCAGCTGAGCAACTGTGTCACCTCGTGGAGCCTCACACCCGAGGAGAGGGCAAAGATAGGCATCAATGAGGAGGAAACTCTCAATCCTGAAGATGTTGCGGTATATCTCTTTGAAATGGGTGAGGACAAGTACAGTACAACGCGAAGATTGACCATCGACGACGAAGGCATCCCGGATCAGGAGTTTGTGAGAGTTAGTCAGGAGCTGTACGAGCAGATGGTGTACATTGACACAGCGATGTCGCGTTACCGCCATAGGTGAGCCTAGTTGGCCCTGCTCAAATGCGTCAAGAACGAGTTTGCCGAGTATATGGGAGAATGCAAAGAGAGCAAAGTCAAGGTCGACACTGAAGGTGTCGAATGCGTTGTTCTGAAAGGGGACTTGATGGAGAGAAGTAAGGAAAAACATCATGCCCGGAAGAGTTGCGACTGCTTGATACTGGCAAAGCTGGACGCGGAGATTGTCGTCATATACGTTGAACTTCGGAAGAGGGGAAGAAAACTGGGTGAGGTCAAGAAGAAGATGGAAACCTGTTACGATTTGCTCCAAGATGTATTGCGCGTCTGCAAAGGTGGCCAGAGAACTGTGCGTCAAATCTTTGCACTAGTCCAAAAGGGGATTAGGGCGCCTGAGATAGCGCGTCTGAGATCAATGCGGATACACTGTCGGGAGAAAGACTACCACATCCTGCCAAAGCCGAGCCCGCTTGAACTCAAGAAACTGCTAGAGAGATTGGCATAAAAGGGTCAGTACTCGAAACCTCTTCGTGCCATCAGCTTCTTAGTAGCATAATAGTGCTTGATCTCTCTCATCTCGGTGACAAGGTCCGCAGCATCAATCACTTCCTGTCGAGCGTACCTTCCGGTCATTATCAGCTCCACATCGGGGGGTTTCATCCGAATCAGCTCAAGTTGGTCCTCAACACTGATGAGATTCCACTCCACTGCAACATTGATCTCGTCAAGGATGAGAACGTCACACTTGTGCTCTCGCAGTGCCTCTTGGGCCATCCTGAGCCCCTTTTGGGCCAGCTCGATGTCAATGGGGTCGGGGTTGTCCTTATTCACAAACGAAGACCGACCTACCGGTATGATGGTGAAGTTAGGAATCATGTCGGTGGTGCGG
>QMYR01000091.1 GCA_003662765.1 Candidatus Thorarchaeota archaeon | reverse complement strand
CGTATCTCAGATACCTTCTTCTGAATGCTTCTGATCTTGTGAGCGGTCTGAATGCCATCAAGGAGCTGGTATATCTGGCTCCCCAGCCCCGTCACCGCTCCCACGGTGGCCACAGTTGCCGCGACACCTGCAACACTACCTACAGCTCCCGCGGGTCCGCTCGGGGGAATCAACAGGTAGAAAATCTGCTCAAAGGAATGGGTGGGAGGACCATTGTAGTCATCACCGGCCAGATAGTACCTAATCTCGACGGAGGCCTGAAAGATTCCCGTAGCAAGGTCGAGGGGAATCCCAATCTGTTGCCCGGACAGCACTTGGCCAAGGTTAATCTCGGCCTCTGTGGGCTCTATCTGCGTCCCAGGGGGAATCTCCTGTGTGAAGTTCTGCTTTATCTCCATGGAAAAGACCTTGATGCCCTGATAGTGGAATCCGATACTGCCAGTCAGGTTATAGATCGCCTTCATACTCGTGATGTTGGCCTGCAGCATGAGGGTTGTCATGTCGTCCAGACTGATGACGATAGGGTTTGCCTGTGTTGCCTCAGTAACGCTGATACCATTGATCGCAATGTACATCGCGACATTCTCGTCGCCAAACCACTCATCTGCACTTTGTGCTGATGCCGTGGCTGTGCTGAGTAGCACCAAGATGAGTGCACAGGCCGCGAATAGAAGGACTGTACGTTTCGGACGGACTCTCATGTTAGGTCTCTCCCACAATGGTAATGCGGCTTCAGGTAGCTGCTTGAGACCTGCACTAAAGGCTTTTCCTGATATCATTCCACACGGCCCATCCGCCAAAAAACGCCGTTGACATTCGCTATTTCTTGGAGCTGAGAGCCTCCTCCTTCTCGGTTTCTATCGCCTCGGCCATGGCCACAACGGCCCGTGCGATGCTTGCTAGGCCTAGACTCTTCTTGAATACTGTGTCTGCGCCGGCGGATATGGCACGAGGAACAAGGTCCGGGTCAAGATGAGCAGTCATGATACAGATGTTCTTGGCACCCATCTCTGAGAGACGTTCCGTGCACTGAAAACCATCCAAGACGGGGAGGCGCGCATCCACAACGGCAATGTCCGGAAATTGCCTCTTCTTGAATAACCTCCCGGTCTTCATAGTTTCGAGCTTGTTCAGAGCATCTAAGCAGTCGTGAGCGACTATCAGTTGGATGTCCTCTTTCATCTCACGAATCATCGATGTGAGAATCTTGGTCATCACACGGTCGTCGTCTATGATCATGACCGTAGTCGGCATACTGTTGCTGCCTCCGTTGTGAGCCAAACTGGTGCGTCACGCCAACACGGGGGGATGTGGGCATGAGCCGTACCGTACGTTCTGAATCGGTGAACAGATGGATATTGAGAGGGGGTCTTATGAAAGAATCTGTGGCAAAGGCGGGGCGTCTATATATCCATCGTGCCCACAAGGGGCTGGATATGAGATGGCGGCTGGGCGTGGCGAGTCAATCGAAACTGCGGTAGTCTCTACCACCACACATCGGACTTTGATAAGAAACCTGAATCCAGACGACACACCTGCGTTAGTCAGGTTCAAAGTGTTACGCACACGCCGGGCTGCAAAGTTCGTTTCGCGGAGAACAGGGCGCCCCACGCTACTTGTAGAGAGAGAGGTGGCTGATGAGTCGGCCAAGATCATACTGATTCTGTGGAACCATGAGGTGGACTTGGTCAGGCGCGGCTTGACGTACCTGTTGCACGGAGGCCGTGTTGTCGTACGTGACCATGCAATGTATCTCACAAGGGGCTCCAAGGGCTGGTTCACTCCGTCATCTCCAATTGAGTTGATAGACACCGAAGCCGACATGAGTGTTCCATTCGCATGGCTAGGAGAAAGGGACAAACATGCCAATCCACGCACAACCATTCGGCGCATCGGGGGAGATGGGAGAAGATGGAGTGTTGGTCCCATGAGGAAAGAGTTCTAGCCGAGATTGTGCGACGTAGATGTTTTCAGGTGAGAATACAGCGTAATGCGTGTGGGCGTCATGACCATACACTTCAGGCAAATACCATACCCCTCCAACATTCTCTTCGGACACCTCCTCCTCAGCGGCCTATCTCATTGTGATGCTGAGAGGGTGATCAGTGCACTACTGACAGACGCTGACCGCGGTGAAATGGTGACCTCGGACAGTGCCATCTATACAGAGGCGATTCGAAGAGTGGAACTGCTGTCAAAGTCCGCAGCTCGTCACCTGACCCTCATCTTCAGGTATCAGAGCGCTAGAGGAGAGAGCTCTTTGCCCCCCGTCATCATCGTTCTTGAAGGCGCGTCGGCAACTGGCAAGTCGATGCTCGCGATTCAGCTGACTTACGAACTCGGCGCCACACGGGTGTTGGGCACAGACACTGTCCGTCAGGTGCTGAGAAGCTTGCATGACGAAGCGGAAGTGCCTGAGCTCTTCTGTCACACATACCAGGCCCACCAGTACCGTCAGGCAGGCCCCGAAACACTCAGCGCCGTCATCAGAGGGTTCATCGCACAGTGCGAGATTGTTCAGCCCTACGTGGTGAGGTCAGTGGAGAGGATATCAAGGGAGGGGGCTGAAGCCGTGGTGGAAGGTGTGCACCTCATCCCAGGAGCGGTAGCACACATCGATGGCGTCATCGAGGTTCTCGTCGACCCGCCACCCCAGGTGCACAGAGCGATGTTCGTTGGAAAGCGAAAGCTGGGGCGTCTCACCACAGTTGCGTCCGACCCGCGTCAGAGAGAAAGGGAGTTTGACGCAGCAAGGCAGATACAAGAATACATGCTCACCGAGGCGGCAAAGAACAACATCCATGTGATTCGCCTTCGGGACTATGAGTCAGCCATGTCGGAGGTCAGGGGTCTGATACTGGCCAAGATGGAGGCACTGCTGCGCGGCTAAGTGGTAAGCCGTTACTCGTATCGGTGACTTGATCATGGGACTGTCTCGTGGGGCCTCGTTCGGGGGTCTTGCTGTGCTGGTGATCTCCGACCATTGTCAGTCATCGATGTGCCAGCTGGAATGCATTGATGCATGCAAGAGGGTCATGGGTGAGCAGGTCGCGATCACTATTGACCCAGCAGGAGTAGCGACAATAGACCAAGCACTCTGCATAGATTGTCTTGTATGTGTTCGTGCATGTCCTCTCGGAGCGATTCATGTCGTCAACGGGTCCAGTACGGTTGACAGACCCCGCGCACGCCGCAAAAGACATCATGCGCAACGTCCATATGAAACCTCAGACACGCTCCGGCCATTCCCCGAGAGCAAGACAATCTTCGCCCGGGCAATCTTCGATGAAACGTTTGAGTACTATCAGTCGCGGGAGTACTCAGGCGCCGAACGAGTGATGCAGAAACATGTGCCGGGGTACGAGAGGTTCTGTCACGAACTTGGTGCCGCTGCTTGGGCTCCGCACGACACTCTGAGAGATCGTCATGGCTACATAGAACAGGCAAGAGAATGCATTCGAAGTAGCCGCACCCGCCCGCGTGCAACACCTGAAGAACTCACAACGATGGTCAAGAGAGCTGCGCGTTTCTTCGGGGCCGACCTCGTTGGTGTGGCAGAACTGGACAGACGATGGCTATATGACGGTGACCGCAGCGGCCGACCCCATGATGTCCCTGAGGAGATTGACAGGGCCGTCGTCATGATCATCGGGATGGACTACGATGCCGTGGCCACATCGCCCACATTCACTGCCTCCTCTGAGGTGGCCCGTTGCTACTCAATGATTACCTTCCTAGAGACCGGACTCGCAGAGTTCATCAAGAGGCTCGGTTTCGCAGCAATCCCGTGTGGGAACGACATCTCACTCAGCGTGCCTCTTGCCATCGACGCGGGTCTTGGCCAGTTCGGACGCCATGGTCTTCCAATCACCAAGGAGTTCGGTCCTCAAGTGAGAATCGCAAAGGTTCTCACAGACATGCCCCTTGTCCCCGACGAGCCATGCCTCAAGTTCTGTCGGTCTGTGATACGCTTCTGTGAAGTGTGCGAGAAATGTGCTGAGATGCGTCCTTCACAGAGCATCCAGTATGGAAAGGAGAGGTCATGGGCAGGGAACACCATATCGAACAACCCTGGCGCGAAGAAGTGGTATATCAACCCCGAGACCTGCTACGGCTTCTGGATGCAGAACGGGGCCGATTGCTCGAACTGTATTCGCTCCTGTCCCTACAACAAACCGAACAACTTTCTCCACAGATTCGTGCTCTGGCTCACTCAGAACGCGCCCTAGCTCAATAGGCTAGTTGTGAAGATGGATGATTTGGCAGGCTTTGGAAGACAGCGTGGGACACATCAGTTCTGGAAAAAGATTCGATCATGAGAGTGCCAGTCCTTCAGTGGTGCACACCATAGTACGTAGAGGAAACGTCGCGACCTGTAGATGGGGCCTCTAGTTCGTGTATCGAGGCATCCACCCGTAGGCCGTACGATGTATACCAAGCTCATTGGTCACCCGAAGCGACTTCTTCTTCAGTTGGTCAACCACACCGATATCATCATAGAGCACGCGTCCATCCATGAGAGCATCCAATAGAACCGTGTGTGCTCGCTCAAGAAGAATGTCAGCATCGCTCAGATGCACCACAAACAGGTCAACGCCGAAATCTTGGGCCCACATCCGCAGCTTCTTCTCGGGCACCTTGTCCCGAGTGATGAGTAGCAGGTCGTAGTCGCTCATGTACGAGGCCGTTCCCCGGACACGAGAACCAAAGAGGATAGCACACGACGGATGTGTTGACTCCCGTAGACGCTCGACGAATACGGGAAACTCCCGCTCCCTCTTCTCGCTCCTTTCACGAAGTGCCCGAGTAAATCTCTCGTAGGAAATGGATCATCACCTCCATGCATCTGACGGCCTCCAATGCCTCTGACTTCGAATAATCGTCAAGCCTTGCGTCAGGGTATCTGGCCTGAAGGTAGTGCTCACCTAGGACTCGTGCACAGTCGGTCACATGTACGGGGACCTCTATGCCGGTATTGGCAAGCGCCTCAACCAGCATCGTCAATGAATGCGAGTAGGGCTTGGCACCTGTCTTCGCTATGAGAAGGCCTCTCAGGAAAAACTCAACGGCCTGCTGAGCTGCGTAGCACGAAAAGTCGTACCGCCCTCTCTCAACCGACTCTTGTGCAAGTTCCTGATACATCTGGCTTCTCTCAAACCACTTCTGAGTTATCAATGTGAACCCGTGCCTCTTGCTTGACACAATGTAACATTGCCTAATGGACTTGGTGGGTCAGCTAAGGGTAGCCCCTGGTGATATAGATGCTGCTCATCTATCCGAGAAGCACGGCTGCGGCTGCATTCGCGTAGTCCAGCACGAGTCCCGGGACCAGCACCGACGACGATAATATCGTACTTGTCCAACGCCTTTCCTCCAATCAACTAGGCCAACTCACAATGCTCCTCCTATAGCCTAGCCGTATGTAGAGGTGTGGATTCGCATCGTTTGCCAATTCTCTGGGGCCGCCCCTCTTCGAACTAATGATCACAAAGACAGCTGCGGAGGCCGCGGCCGTAAGCCACAGAACAGGGCTCACAACGAGGGGAGCAAGCAGTGCGTCCCGTGGGTCCAACGGATTGAGGCCCCTGACAATCTCCCACTTGTCGTCGAGTCCGTCTCCGTCTGTGTCCCTATCGTGGGGATCAGTACCGTACACGTTTACCTCAACATAGTCGGATAGACCGTCACCATCAGTGTCCCATGACCTTGGATAATGGTCACTGTTGCCAGACTCTCCCGGAATAGGATACGTACCGGTCAGATTCCAATCATGCCAGCAGTTCCCGAGAGCAACGCCGTCGTCCCATGAGTTCGACTCGCCATCGTCCTGTGCGTTCTGCGCGTTCCAGACTATGACGTTGCCCCATACCCTGCACTCACGCGTGCGTGGACCCAAGTATATCCCCGTGCCACCGTTGAATGCGACAAAGCTCTTGCGTACTGAAATGTTCTCGGAGTAGTCGATGTAGAGGCCCGTGATGCTGTTGTTGGTCACACGTGCCGACACAATAGAACAGTTCCTAGAGCTGATCAGACTGATCCCCACGGAACAATTCGACACATGCGGTCCTGTGACGAGTCCTTCGACCAAGGCATAGAGCTGAATTCCGATGGCGTGGGACTCCGTGACAGTGCAGTTACTCATTACGATGTGGTCGCTGAAACGGACACGAATGCCTGCACCGCTTGAGTTGTCGAATTTGGACGACTCCACTGAACAGTTGTTGGAGCTGTCGATAGTACAGCCCCAGTCTGCATTCTCAACCGACACGTTGATTGCATGACATCCGGCCGAGAGGTCGGTCACCACTCCAGATCCCACGTTTGCCATGAAACCTCCGATGGTTGCACTGTCAGTGCATCTGAAGAGGAGAACGCCAATCCCACAGTCATGAATAGTAGGATTGCGAACCTCGATGCCATCACAGGACTTGCACATGACTCCAGTCCTACAGTCACGTGCCGAGAGCGACTCGATAGTACAACCCGTTGAGAATGCTATCTGCATTCCAAGGGGAACATCTGACAGGTCCGCCGCGCTGAACGTCGTGTTCTTACAATTGACTGCAAGAACCTGGCCGTACTTACTGAGATTGGCTGTCATGTCGACTACGCTCTTGAAGAAGATGATTGGGCGCCCATTCACAGTGTTGCCCGAGATCGTGTGATCCCAGTGCTCTCTGGTTCCCCCAATCTCAATACCACACGCCTCGAACTCGTTGTCAGAGATCACACACGAGAGAGAATTGCTCAGCATGACGCCGGTCACGCAGCGGTGGATTCTGGACTCCGTGATGTCACAGTCATCCGACCAGTACAGGGCCACGCCGCTTGTGCAGTCAGAAACGTTCAGGGTCTGCAGCGCAAACCGGGAAACACCTGTAAATTCCACTCCAAAGGTACACTGTGTAAAGTTGCACCCGGCGATAAGGCATCCGACTGAGTCTAATCCCACGACACCGAAATGACAGTTGACGACAGAGGAGTCGCTGAGAGAGCAATTGATACAATCAGCGATGACTATCGCATTCTTCAGCGATGCAAACTGACACGAATCAATAGCGCCGTTGGTCACGTTTTGCATTGCGACGCCGGTTCCCGAAACGTACATCGGTGTTGCTGAACTGAACACGCAGTTGGTGACGAGGAACCATGCTGTGGTATTCATCACGGTCAGACAGTTACCGTCAGATGCGATGTGCAGGTTGGCTATGACATAGGGGCTGCTCTGTGTCCCGTTGCCAGGCCAGCCCTGAGTTTCGAAGTCAGAGTCCGAGTTAATTACTATCGGATCGTGGTCCGCAATGTCCGACAGCATACGAACTCCCAGCCCATGCGGTTGAAGAGCCGACGCGTGGCTCGTTTTCGGATTGCCTCCGGGGACGGCAGAGAGAGCTATCATTGCGAGTACAATGATGACCGCACCCCGTGATCGAATACCTGTACTCATGCGGAACCGCCCCGCACCTGCTCCTGTTGAGTCCCTAATCAAGGTACGGGAGGGGTGTGCGTGGGCTAGAACGGCGACCGTGGATTCTCCATACGGAAACAACAATTCCAATGACAGAGAATGCTACTCCACCGACGTAGACCAGCGATAGCACACATGATCACGGCGGAGGATCCGCGGGGTCACCGGGGTTGGACTCCAAGATAGCCTCCTCCCAGTCACTGAAACCGTCGCCATCTCCGTCGCCGGCCGATGGAAAATGGTCGACCGCTTAGGCGGACCCGGGTATGGTGTACGAGCCGGAGCCGTTGTAGTCGCCCCACGTGTTACCACGTGACACTCCGTCATCCCAGCGATCATCATGTCCGTCGTCCCAACCATTGGTCTCGAGGTCTAACCAAAGTACGTTGTCTATCGCCGTGTTGTTGTCACTGTCCATCGAGAAGAAGAAACCAGCCCGATTGTGGTGCTCTATCGTGTTGTCCAAGACAGAGCAGTTGTCGCTCTCCCGGAGATAGATGCCTGACCAGCGGTGCTGCGAGATTGTGCCATTGACTATGAGCATTCTGAAACATCGCTCAACGTAGAGACCGTGGTACCTGCCGGCTGAGATTGTACAATTGGCAATCATCCAGTTTGAACTTCCGTGAACGTATGCACCCATGTTGTAGGTGTTGAAGACGCTGCGGTTCAACATCGTGCAGTTCATGGTGAAGTAGAGATATGCGCCCGTGTCAAGATAATCACGCATGATACAGTTCTGAATCATGCAGCCAACACACCAATGGAGTGAGATCGCGTCGTCGTTGCGAGTAGGCCTCAGAGATGACAGAGCTGTTCGATCACACTCGTAGCAATGCATTGCCTGATTCGAAACATCATGGATGACCGATTCGCTCACAGTGCAGGAGTGGCACTTCTCGAGGAACACCCCCTGATTACACACACTGATCTCAGCCCCCAGCATTGTCCAAGCGACGCACTCCGAGAGAAGGATTACTGTGTACTTGCGGTTGACTCTCACAGACCCGACTAGTCCGTCCGTGACACTGACCAGCCCAATGCCCACACCAGCACCATCAACCGTAGAGGAGAAACCGCAGTCCGCGATTGCAAAGTACGAGATGGTGTCCCTGATGTCGATGCAGATACCACTACTCACTATCGTCTGCCTGGAGATCACGTACGGATCGTCTGAAGTGCCAGTTCCCGGCCAGCCTTGCAACGAAAAGTCCGAGTCAATCACTTGGGGTCTCCTTCGGCTACGGTCTCCGAGGTTGATGCTACACCATCCCTGAGAGGAACATCGCACATCCTCGGCCGTATAGGTCATGCAAGATTGGCGGGCTGGGCTGCTAGCAACACGAGCAATAGGGCAACAATCGAACCGATTTCGGCGCTTCGCAAGATAATCTGTTCCTATTGCAGGCCTCTGTCCTCCCAGGGTCACAAATCCCAATCCCGAAAACCTACTCCCCACTACAATTGCCGAAGAACCAACTCCAATAGAGAAGTGTCTGGATGGTGGCTCGCATAAAGGGTCAAGGATGGCCAATGTTTCGAAATGAGGTCTCTCCGGAGGGATTGGAGCACGTATGGCCCCAGCCGCTCATAGGAACTGCGAGGGGCGCAAACTAGGCCGAAGCAGACCGTCTTGAGCAGCAGCCTCACTCGGAGATATGAGGCGGTCGATACAGTACGATTGCTCTCAGGAGATGAGATAGACCTTGTCTTTCTCGCGAACACGCTCTATGACTTTGATTGCAATCTCCTGACCGGCTGTCGCCTGCTCAATCGGTTTTCTATCTACCTGCATCGAGGTCACCTCTTGCTCGAAACTTGTGGTCTTCCCCTCGATGTAGATCTTGTTTCCGACACGTAACGTGTCTGACAGCTTTATGGCGGCCACGCCAATCTTGCCGAAGTAGTTCGTCACCTCACCGACATATTTTCTGTCGCTCATTTCTGGCTCACTGTCCCCGGTGCATGCAGTAGTTGTTCCTAGTAATAAGAGGCCCCCCGCTTTATCGTTTGTGTTGCATGTGGCCGAGGATGTCAACCTGTGGTCTACGCGAGTCGTTTGATGTGGCACAGTACAATGAAT
>QMYR01000090.1 GCA_003662765.1 Candidatus Thorarchaeota archaeon | reverse complement strand
GAACACTCAGATATGAGTGTAGGTTTCTCTAGTCCACAATCGAGTCATACGCCTTGGAAATGACCTATATGCGCCAAGGTGACTCCCTGAACAAGAGATGAGAGAGATGGCCAGAAAGGGAGAAGATGCCCTGCAGGACCTAAGAGAGAAACTGAAGGCGCTGAGCAACAGATACGCCGTGGAACTCCTTGAGGTCCTCAATCCTGAGGCGGGGGATATCATTCCAGATATGGGATGGGACGACATAGTTGAGGGCATCTTGGAGATGCAGGGCTGGCCTCGACCGAACAGGGCCGACAAGGAGGAGAGAAGTCAGTACGAGGCAGAATACGAGGAGTTGAGAAAGCGACTCTCAACTCGCGGAACGCTCTATGACAGCATGCAGAAGCTGGAAAACGCAGGCTTCGTGAGAGCAAGCGGTGAGAGAGGGCGGAAACATCGGAGATACAGGATAACCCACAGCGGCAGGCTTGCGCTCGATGCAGTGAAAACAATTCACGGACTGATCCTTACGCCAACGGAGGTAGGAAAAGCGGCAAGGACCCTGCTGCGGTACAAGAACTTTGTACGACTGATGCCTGCTCAAGCCAAGTTCCTAGGGGAAATGGGAGATGTCCACGGCAATCTAATAATCCAGATGCCTCCAGGATCAGGCAAGACGTTCTTGGCGATGGTCATCGTTCTCATGCGATTGCAGCAGGGCATTCGGTGTCTGTATCTTGCACCCTACAAGTCACTGAGCAGGCAGATAGTCGACGAGTATGAAGAACTCTTCAACCAACTTGGCTATTCGATGGTGCGGTATGATGCACAGTCCGATGCTTCAGAGCACGCACTGGAGCAAGCGGACCTCGTCGTAGGAATCTACGAGTCGGTACTGTCTGCAGTAATGGCGAGGAAACAATGGGCGGAAGATATCGGGCTCGTGATTGTTGACGAACTGACAGAGCTTGGAGGAGTTCCATCTGAGAGAACGGCTCATGAGATTGGAGAGGATCGCAGTTCGCGTCTGGATCTTCTCATCGCCCTTCTGAAGGGGAGGCGACAGATCATCACACTGTCCTCACGTTTCGGTGATACGGACAGTGTGGCGCGATGGCTGAATGCAGACGTATTCCGACCCAGTGTGAGAATAGTGCCTGATGAGTTTACTGTGACAAACACAAGCAACGGCGTCTTGATTGCCAGTGCTGATGGCACACAGCAATTCACAACTAGTGTAAGAAGCAGACTCGACGCCATTCACGAGCATATTGGAGATTACTCTAAGAGAACTCTCCTCGTTGTCACTGGCACGCGTGAGGCCGCGGAGTACTATGCAGCGCGAATCGCTGATTCATATCCGAGAGAGATTGACCAACACACGATAGAATACGTCATCGGCGAAAGTGGGAGTCATCCCGCTGCGAGCCGACTCAGGCGGTTTCTCTCACAAGGGGTTGCATTCCATCACGCAGGGCTCGACCTATCCCTGCGGGCAAGGTTGGAACGAAAGATCAAGGAGGGAAAGATTGAGTGTGTGGTGGCCACCACAGGCATTACCGCGGGCACAAGCTTCCCATTTGACTGTGTTGCAATCATGCTTGACCAGAACCTCACAAAACGAATTGACAGATCGCGATACCTACAGATAGCAGGTAGGATAGGAGAATACCATCTTGCGGAACACGGGGGCACCGTGTATCTCGCGCTTCCGAGGGCCGAAGAAGGCGAGAATCCCAATATCATTGCCTCGCGGTTACTCCACCAGCCACTCCAACCCCTTAGACCCAATCGGGTGGACCCGCGACTGGTCAGTGCTATACTTGCCATTGGACTATCACGTGAGAAGATACTGACACCGGACATCATGGAGAATCTTATCCGCTCAGTGATTGAGAAGACACTGAGGGCCGCACTCGACGAAGAGTATGCTGATAGCGTTTGTCAACAGGCAACCATATTGGTTGACTGGCTTGCTGAGAGAGGGCTCATTCAGTCAAAGAGGGGTGTTGAGCTGAGCAGAGAGGCGCAGACTGCAATCGAGGTTGGAATAAACCTGCTGGACCTCGCCGAAGCGTGGGACCTCATTGCCAACAGTGAGCCACCCGATGAAGACAGAATCATCGAGATTCTTTTGCGGTTTCATCTTGTTCAGGCTGCAAGACCCAAGTCACCGCTTCCACTCGATATAGAGATTAAGATGGCCAATGTCGAGCCGCCCGATGAGGGGCTTCTTCGGCGGGTGGAGGTTCGAAATGCCATGAAACGCGAGGTCTTTCGAGGCTGGCTTGAAGAGAAGAGTGTGAGAGAGTGTATTCAGTCTGCCCTGATGGCGGGAGCGATGCTCGACGAGAAGAGAACCCAGTGGAGCAAGTTCGATGAGGGCGATATGATGACCATGGTGGAGGAGGCCGCTGACATTGCACATATTATCAGTGAATTTCTGGAGCGGAATGGCATGAGTGTGGCAGCACAGTGCTTTGCCCTCTTCGAAACCCGGCTGCGATGGGGCCTGCAGCAGGACGCTGCATCCACTGATCTTCTTCAGCTCATGATACCCTCGGAAACTGGAGTTTCTCAGCTCACACGCAGAGAGATTAGGATGCTGATTGACGGGGGATATACTTCCATTGAGAGAATAGTACGAAAAGATGTGGATCCCACGGACGCCAAGCCCACGAGGGAGAGGTTTGCGAAGAGGTGCGGGCTGCCAAGGAAGCGCGCGCTTGCGATATATAAGGCGGCACAGGCACATATGAGGCGGGCCCGCGCTCGACGGTAGCCTCTGAAGAAACTCAGAAGAAGCCGGTCCTACTGTTTACCGAATTCCCAGAGAGCGTCGCCGATATGGTGGCGTGACAATACAACCTTACCGCTCTTGGCTTGGCGCATTGTTTCCGAGTCAAACATGGCAACCCCGATGGCCAGAGGCTTGCCGTGGCGCTCATCTACTACAGCGACCACCGACCCCTCCTCAATCCCGTCGTCAACTGCTGTGACTCCAGGACGCATCACATCAGCACCATTGACCACAAAGCGTACTGCGCCCATGTCAACGGTGACTCGTGGTACTGAAACGTACCCTGCAAGAACAGCACGCAGGGTGGGCAGCATACGTCCATCTCGTTCGAAGAAGAGAATCTCACCATTGAGCAGCATGACGCGAGAACCATCATCTAGGATGCCAGCCTCCAGCCGCGCGCCATCAGGAAGAGAAACGGTCGTACCAATCACACTCTCAATCTTCTCAATCTCGACTCTCTGCTGCTTCTTCTTGAGAAGGTGGCGATTCTTTATTCGTTCAATCTTCGGCATCGCAGAGAGAGTGTAAGACGTACTCCTTTTGAAGGCTCCGAATGAGATCGCACAGGTTGAGGTGCCCAACATGAAATCTTCGTATCGTCATGTTTTTAAGTTGTCCAAAGACGATAGCGCGAGCGTCGTGAGGCTCGTCCCCACGAGGAGTTCTCATGTTGGTGACAGTTGGTGAATAGTGGTAAACCTATGGAGCTGCTTCAGAAATCGATTGGCTCCCAAGTGCTCGTGGAACTCAAGGGGCACAGGAAGCTTCGAGGAAGGCTCCGGGGATACGACCAACATCTGAACCTAATCCTCGAGGACGCGGACGAGATCTCTGTGGACGTGGAGTCTGGTACCGAAACCGTGGAACAGGTCAACACGGTCATAGTGAGAGGCGACAATGTCGTTATAGTGTCGCCGCCTCCCAAGAATGCAGAGAAGGAGTAGAATCGAATGGGAAAGGGCACCCCAGCAAAAGGCAAAAAGAACAATCCGCATCATATCAGGTGCAGACGCTGCGGCAGAAGATCATACCACGTTAGACACAAGAAGTGTGCTGCCTGTGGATTTGGTGCCTCGAGCAGACTCCGAACATATAAGTGGGCGTCCAAGAAGGTAAATGGTGTCAGAATCAGGTGAACGGTGGGCCGGTAGATCAGCCCGGTAGATCGCCTCCTTGGCATGGAGGAGGTCGCGAGTTCAAATCTCGCCCGGTCCACCACTACTTCTCTTCATCTAACTCGATAATGTGTCCGGATGTGTGCCCTCTCCTCACAACGGTAATATTACCACAAGGTCTGCCGTTAGCACATGGACGAGAGTCTGCAGCCACCTCACACAGTGCCCTTGACCACACTGCCATCTGAGGGGCTCATCATAGATATCGGTGCAGGAGGAGAAGGTCTCGTTTCACGTTTCGCGGGGCGGCGAGTGTGTGCAGTAGATATTCGCATAGACGAGATTCGTGAGGCACGTATTCACGGTGCTCCGGCCGACTGGTTCGTCAGCGATGGACGGCACCTATGTTTTCGTGATCGTGTGTTTGACATCGCAACACTGTGGTTTTCTCTGGCATTCATGAGGGATGACGAAACCAAGCTGGCAGTATTGAATGAGGCCTACAGAGTTCTTCGAGAGAACGGTATACTCTCTATAATGGCTACGCACGTTGACGGGACGAGGCACAGGCATCTCTTTCGAGCACTGTTCGAGTTTCCTGACGGCACGCTCTCTCAGATTGGATACGGAGTCCTAGGAACGCAAAGACAGGATATTGAGAGTGTCTGCGAGCTCGTCAGCAGAGCTGGCTTCGAAGTGACTGCGACAGAGGATCATGACGCATGGTTCGTCATCTCTGCAGTCAAGAGAAGTGAGTCGACTGACTAACCGCTGCTCATGACCTTGTTCCAAAAGGTTAAAGAGTAGTCCAAAATCCTGACTGGCCCAACCAAGGGCCAGGTCGATAGTCATGAGCCTAGCAGTATGGTGGCGACGCGGTAGCAAACCCGGACTCATCTTGATATTCCTCGGTATCGCAGGGCTCGTCCAGATACCCGTGATGTGGCACGCTCAGACCTACGTGAGAGTCCTCAGTGCAGAATTGCAGCTCATCGTCGCACTGGGAGCCATGGCGGTCCTTGGTGGTGCCTATGTCCTGATGGCGGAGGCAATGTACCGGTGGGCAAACATAGTGTCCAAACGTAAGGTTCGAAGAAGACAGCGAGCCAAGACGGATTGGATGACGAAACTCTCAGCCTTCGCCCGCAAGACCACAGACATGCCCGCTTTTGTGGGCGTAGGGCTTCTCACATGCCTATTCTTCATGTTCTACTTTGTGCCGTTCGGGATTGCGGACATCACACAACAACCATCTTGGCTAGCGACATTATCGTTTCTCGACTCCCTCTTCGTGTATCCATTGGCAGTCAACATCGCTGCTGCACTCACAGCAATCGTCGCCAGCTATGTCAATCACAAGATAAAGTGAGTTGGGCAACTAGTTTGTGCCACTATGTTTATATCGCAATTCTAGGGGAGGGAAGACCAGCCTCGGTCAATTGGAGCCGCGGTAGATCAGCCCGGGACTGAGGCGTGTGTTCGCCTCTGCGGGAGAGATCGCTCGACTGAAGATCGAGTTGTCGTGTGTTCAAATCACACCCGCGGCACCATGTCCTTCTCACTGTCAATTTGTGTCGTTTCACCGAGTATGATGATGTACGATCGCGGAAAGCCGCTCAGCAGCCCCTGCCAGAGTTCGTGAGTTTCTCACTGCTGTGTTCGCGACACTTGTGGTGAGGCACGGCCGTCCCACCACACTCCTCGTCCCTCCCGCATGTACCATGAGATCTTTGCAATGCCTGAAATGGCCCGCCATGTACTGGAGGCGACAGCGACAAAGATAGCCATCACCCAGATTATCAGTAGCGGTGACGGGGTGAGGTCCACCTGAGCCATGAAACTGACGATATCGAAGAGGCCAAGGGTGGTCCCGTCGTAGATGTACATGTATCGGAGTGGCCAGCCGATATGGACTATCATCGCGGAAACGACTATCCAAGCGACGCCCAGCACAACTTCTAGGGCCAAAGTGAAGTTGTTCTCACCACGAAGGAAGAACAATGGGCCGACCACTGATCCAAACAGTCTCAGACCTATCAGGACTGGTACGAAAGGCAAGAACACAGACGTGAACAGAATCCGAACGTGAGGTAGAATCAACAATACCGCAATGATCAGACTACCTGCATACTCAACAAACGCGTCCGCTGCCGACTTCTTTCTCAGTGCCTCCTCGCCGATGCCAAGAACTCGTTCAAACAGAGTCCGTTCCGCCTCGGTGCGTCGCATGTCAAGTATGTTCAGCCGTTCGGTGACAACGAGCGCTGTCACAATGCTGGCGAGGACTAGGGCCAGAAACAAGGCCGAGGCGCTGAAGACTGATGTGACACCTGGAAGCACAGGCTCAACGAGAAATAGTCCGAGCATGACAGCCAGACCAATTCCGATGAAGACTATGGTCAGGGCAGCTACAGGTCGAGCATACTTGACGGGGAGTGGACCAATCCGCTTTCCCGTTCCTGCATACTCATTGGCTACTGATTTCGGACTGCCCACGTGCTCAATGGCTAATAGGGCCAATCCTTCAGTGACCGCCCCATTACCGATACGCTCCGCCTCCCGAAGCAGATGTGTGCGTATCTGTATGACGTAATCTTCACTTCCAAGAGGAAGGTATGCCCGCACCTGTCAAGATAGTCTTCAATGAATTCTCTCGTCCTATCTCTTGCCATTCAGTCCACCTCACCAATTATCTTGTTCATTCCTTCAGACATTATCGACATATCTCGCACATTTTTCTCAAGGCCTCAATGCCGTCATCTGTGAGCTGATAGTACTTCATCGGCTTAGCAGGATTGGTATAATCCCACTCAGCACGCAACAGACCCCGCTGTTCCATCCTTCGAAGAAGCGGATAGACTGTGCCCTGCTTCAGAGCCAGAAACGATGCGTATTCGTCAAGACGCTTGACCAGCTCATAGCCGTAGGCTCTACCGCGAACGAGTAGCGCCATGATGGCAAGAGCCACTGTGCCTCGCTTAATCTCCTTCGACTAACGCGTAATTTTCTCTCGTACGTTCTTCGACATCTCGGCCACATCGACCACGACCAGTCCTTGCACGCAGTGTAACACGATGCACTATGACGTATACTGTACAGTGACCTGTCACATGGGGCTTTTGAACCACGACGTTTTTGTGACAGGTGGCATTCGCACAAGGTGAGGTCACACATTGACGCACGAGAGAGTAATGGTGAAGGTCAAACTCCTTCATCCCGACGCAAAGGTACCAACCATGGCACGAGAGGGAGATGCTGCGTTTGATCTCTACTCGGTCGTAGATCATGTCATGGAGCCTGGCGAGAGATTTGCGGTGCCAACTGGAATCAGCATCGAGATACCATCGGGATATGAGGGGCTGGTTCGGCCGCGGAGCGGCCTTGCGCTCAATCATGGTGTGACAGTGCTAAACACACCAGGCACTATCGACAGCGGCTACAGAGGGGAGGTGAGGTCTATACTGATTAACCTCGGTACCGAGCCATTTCGTGTCAAGAAGGGCATGCGAATAAGCCAGCTCGCCATTCGTCCGGTGCCAGAGGTACAGCTAGTGGAGTGTGACACCTTGTCGGACACGTCTAGAGGAGAAGGCGGATTCGGCAGCACTGGCATGTAGTTTCAGTAATCTCTCATTCTCCAGTCAGAATCGAGTGTACCAAGTGATTCACCAGAGGACCGTAAGGTAAGGCGAGAAACGAGTAGATTCGCTTCTGGCAGCGGATTGAGGGGAGAGGGAGCTCGCTTGTAGACATCACATGCAGGAGCACCTTGACTGCCTCTTCTGTCCATCCAGTCACGTCAATTGAAACCAATGCATTTCGAAGAGCTCTTCGGATGAGATTCTCAAATTTTGCAGCATTTGCTTCGGTCACTGATGGAGCCATGCGAGCAATCACATTCAGGATTGGAGATGCTTCATTCTCTACCGAATACTGGCCACTGTTCATGATATGTTATGTTGTGAAGGAGGTATTAAGGTCCAAACAAGAACACGCGGCTCAGGAACCGCCGTCGCAAGCTTTTTAATCGCCCCCAGTCCATCACTGGCCGACTGTGGGCCGGTGGTCTAGCCCGGCTATGATACCGCATTGACAGTGCGGTGGTCGCTGGTTCAAATCCGGCCCGGCCCACCATAGAAACGTTTTCTGCAGGGACTATGTGGATGGTGATTAGAAGTACATGCCGCTTCTCAGCGGATACTTCCGACGAAATATCTCTCTCGCCGATTGCTCCAGCTTGTCCCTCAACTCCAAGAGCGTGGAGTCGACAGAACTCAGGTCAGGCCGAGTCAAGACTGGTCCACTCAATACGTGGGAGTATCTCTTGGCGTCAATCTCGGCGGGCGCAACGGGGCCTCGTCGGATGATTCGCTCAACCCGGTCAGGAGAAGTGAGTTGCCCGGTCATTGCGTCAAAGAGAATCTGAAGATCGTCATCGCTCAACGGGCGCAGACCAAAAGAGGGGGCCGAACGAATGTTACTGAGGCCTTCAATGTCCGACGATATCTCAACCCCAACGCCTGTAAAATCAGTGGGACTAAGTGGAATGAGTCTGAGCTGGAAGGCAGACTTGGGCCCCACTATGAGCACATCACCTTCTGGTGTGTTCAGTACGTGCCAACCTCTGGGCCTTCGGGAATACTCACGCATGATCCTAGGAATGAGTTCCTCAGCAGGTTCGGTGTCGCTCACTTTTCCTCGATGAGTCATTCTCATGTTCATTCATATGGCTATTGGTGAAACGAATACGTGCTTTGAGTAGGGCCGAACTGATTACGACGCGTTTCGCGCCGGATGCCTCCCATCCGGTAATGCTATGAGTTTCAGCTGCCGATGGTGATCTCATACTCGAGCCGATAGCACCGCGCCCATCGGGGCAATGGTCTCAATTGTTCCGCGCATGATTGGTACGTCTGGGTCGAGGCCGTCGATTAGATGTGAGAGCATCATGTCAATTTCCACAGTCTGTTCTTCCCAGCCCCGCGATGGGTCATACAGCTCATTGTAATCAAGTACGTATTTGAACGTGAGAGGCATTCCACGGACTGGCACGCCAATGGCAACCAGTGTCACTCGCCGAAGACGCTCTTGGTCATCCAGAAAGGGCCCCTGAAAATACTCCGGACAATATGTGACCATGGCCGCATTACGAGCGAGTTTCCTGAACTCGTCAAGATCATCCAATACTACAGGAGGTATGTACACGCGTGTTTCTGGGTTCATTCGTCTCACCAATTTGCTGTTCACCGGCAACCCGCCCACCCCTTTGCTTCCGATGGAGCATTGGGAGGGGCTAGGTCTGTGGTAGGCCTCCCGGCCCGCACACATACTATACTATACTTCATTATATATAAACATAGTGGTTCTTTTATTCGTTTCGCGCTTTTCTTGATAAAAGATTGTTGTTGGAACACGTGTTCTATCTCGGGTCGATGAGGGGAGGGACATCGGCGAAACTCATTTGGCCAAGTGTTTCAACTCTATACTGACGATGAGAGAGGATGTGAGTCCAGTACAGCATATGTTGAGGTTGGCTCTTGCCACAGTTCTCAACCATTACAAGTTCTACATGGACGCAGCACGAGTAGCACAGACAACAACCGTCAAGGCGCTATTGACCCTGCTTGCAGAGTCCGAGGAGGAGGTCGCAGGAAAGATAGAGGAGATGATGGCGCGGGGTATTGTAGAGGCTGTAGACCTAGCAGGAAAGATGATGGATGATGACACGCCAGACGGAACCCCATTTGACTTGGCAAGGGCAGAAACAGACCCACGTCTGTTCGTATGCAACAAGGCACT
>QMYR01000089.1 GCA_003662765.1 Candidatus Thorarchaeota archaeon | reverse complement strand
TCCCCGGGAACTCCCTCAGCGAATTGGTTGAAAAGCGCGAGACATAATAGGGCCGAATTACACCGTTTCGGCTAAGACAATGCTCTTCAGCGACGACACACAAAGGAGAACTCCGATTCCACCCGCCACGCCCTCTCAGGTGGTTTCCTTGAGCCGGCTGGTCCTCTCTCTGACTGAGGTGTGGCCAGAGCGAGTGGAAGAGATTCAGGCTGTCGCTGAGGAGGCCGGAGTGCTGCAACGCGATTTGGGGGCGGTACCGGGCACAATCGCTTGGGACCTTGCTTGTTTCAGAGTGGAGCAGATTCTCATGACGCAGCTCCATCTGCCGCCCTGTGACATGGAGGCCTGGGAGTCGCTCTGGGCGTCGACGACAAAGATGCGGATGTGGGGTTCGGGCCTAGCATATCGTCCGCCGTACGTCTATCTCACACTCCTCAAGTTCCCGGACGCGTTCTCATCTCTCAGTGAGATGTACAAGCGTCACCTTCACGAGTCGGGAGAGAACGTACGGGAGGCGTTTCTGAGAGACTTCTTCGATTTCTGTGCCAAGAAGACTCCCCGCCTGTCAGCAGGTCAGATGCGCGTCTTTCGTTTCGTCTTGGAGAATCAGACGGTGTCTCCGAACGCCGTGGCTGAGAGCCTGGGTACCACAAAGGGATATGCGTCTCGAATCGTCAATGATCTAAAGCGCAGGTCTGTAATCTGGGAGATTGCGCGCGTGTCACTCCCGGCGATTGGACTGAAGACGGTCGTCTTGGTGGCTGACCTCGACTCCCCGACCACTCCCATGCCATTGGCTCTGCAACACCCCTGTCCTTGGTTGTACAATCTCTTTCGGACACGAACGGGTGACTCATTCCTCGTGGCCAACTTTATCGTGCCCGCATCGTGGCAAGCTGAGATCAACGGGCGTCATTTCGTTGAGAGCATAGCTCATTCTTCGGGCGTTTCTCGGGTTCGTGTTTCAGACCGCGTCGAGTCATATTGCTACAATCACTACAACTACAGTGGCTTCGACGGACGCGAATGGGCCCCGTATGAGCAGATGAGCGAGGATTTCCGGTCCTGTTTCAAACAGAGCAATAATCCCGTCAACTATACGATTCCTGCACCTGATCTGGAGGAGTTCGAGCTTGAGAAGTCACACATGGACATAATCAGTGCGTTTGTGAACGACAGAGTGATGTCCGTGCGGGGGCTGAGGAAACGTCTCAAGCGGGACTACAACTATGTTCTTGAAACCCTGAGTGACCTTCGAGCTAGGGACATTCTCGGTACTCGGATTGTACCCACCCCCCTCTTTGCCTCTGGGATGATCATCATGGTGGTCCCTGTGGATGAAGACCGATACACCCGACTGTGTAACACGTTCTCCTATCTTCCTGAGGTATATGCGCAGAGGACAGACGACGGATGGGGCGTGTTCATGCTGCGGACTCCCGAGCGCTATACGAGACGATACTTCGATGACATCCGGGCGTTGATGATGTACGACGACATGCTACTCAGCTATCATGGAAACATGCACTTCTTCGGTTGGAAGATGCCTGTGGACCGGTGGGACCCCGCCACAAAGGAATGGGTGGTTCGTGATGACGACTTCGTCAAGGCTTGACAGTAACCAGCGCCATCGAGTCTTCATCTCCGCATTTCTCGCTCTGCCCGAGCTTGTGACACACGGAGATGACCTGCGCGAGGAACTCATATTCCTGAGCGACCGCGACGAGCTGTGGGGGAAGTTCCAGAGGACGCTCGTTGGTCTATCCAGTCCCGACACCAATCTATTCGTCAACAGCATTGGTCGACTTCGGTGGCGGCTCGCAGGGGATAACTTGCGGCCCTCCCTTCATCAGGTCTTACTGAGAGAGAACTACAACATGCGCCACAGGATGCCAATCCCACTCGTCGCCGTCAAGACAGCACGAGAGCGCTTTGATGGTACGGTCTTCAACATAGTTCGATCAGTACGAATCTATCCGACCTTGTACGCTGAGTACCGGCTAAAGATATCAACGCCCGCAGCTGCGATGATTCCCGAAGACTATCAGAGGTTGAAGAAGCAAGAGTTCGATGCGGAGTTGAAGACCGTTCAGCGTTCTCTCTACACGGTACTGTTCGGCCGTGGCACATACTTCCGGAGGCGCTTCTCTCGGTCCTTCACAGTTGAGTTGCTGACCGATTGGATATCCTGGTTCTGTGTTGATGAGATCTCCGTGACCTCTTCGAAGCCCCGCCGGACTACTCTCATTGAGATTGAGGGCAATGTCTGTAAACGGTTCGTCTCGCGGGCAATAGAGGCTGCGGAGCTTGCGCTGGCGCAGAGAGTGATAGCCCCTGTACTGTGGACCGGGATCACCGCTGCCACTACGACTAGCATGAAACACATCCGGGAACTCATGGAGTGTGTCTTCGTATCTCATAATCCTGACTACTACACAGGCCTGTCGAAGCTACATCCATTCATCCTTCCCTCTGACTACCAGCGCGTCATCTTCAGGTCAATGGCCGACATCCTCGGCCTCTACTCGCTCAGGGACGAGCTTCAAAACCATCTAGTTACTTGGCTGTCGTCCCTGCCGCGAAGTCGACTGACTGCACTCACGATGTGCACGCCACCGCTCAAAGGCACAATCACAGCGATGGTTCAGAGAATTGCAATGGAACTCTCCGATACGTATTTGAGACCTCCCGCCAAGACGGTCTTCGACTATCTTGTTCTCGCGCACCTGCGGGACACGATACTCATGACTGAGGACCCTCAACGCTATCGAATCCCCGATGATCGACTTGGGCGCCGCTCGGCCAACATGATTGACAGGGGAACCAGCAAGCTTGAAGAGCATCTCGGGTCCAGTGTCACTCACAAGCGCAGTGACCTCTACCCAGTTCCGGGACCCGCCCTTCAGGCGCTAATGCAGATGGGCCTTATCAAATCGGTCTCGTCCCACAAGACATCTGCCAGAATGCAGTTCCAAGTCAACCTCGACAAGAAAGAGGTGCTGATACGCATTGCAGAACTGACTCGGGAGATGGACGAGTCAGACATCATCAAGCTGGGTGTATAGCCCCGAAGCAGTAAACTTTGGAATTGTCGCGCTTGGGGGCTGCAACGCTTATTATAGGATTCGTGGCGCTCGCCTTGCGGCATTGGCGATAGTCGCTGTCCTCACGATGGAGGTTGATGAGAAGACTGTATCCCGGTATTTCACGCGAGTTGTTCGCGGATGAGTGACTCCGACAAGGATCACCGGTCAGTTGCGGCTCCAGTATGGGGGTGGTTTTCATTGGGGCCTTCCTGCCGCAGAATCGCGGACAGGACCTCGCAGGGCGCCGGGTCGTCAATCTCCGTATAGTAGAGGTGCCCAACCAATGTGTCCGCCTCTGAGGACAAGCGGACGCGCCAATGCTGCACGGAGGTCATGTCGAAAAGCGTGGAGGGGGAGGCCCCACCATTTACATTTACAGTGCCTACTTTACGTTGACAACAGCCGAGAGTCGAGCCAATGCATCCTTGTAGGGCTGGTCTCCAGCGATTCTCAGCTCGATTGCGTGGCTCGGGCAGATGTCGACACATCTCGCACACCCCCTGCACAGGTCGGTGATACGAGCCCGTCCGTTTATGATCTCTATCGCGTCGACAAAACACACATCCACGCACCGACCGCATCCTGTGCATTGGTCGGTGACCCGAAGGCTCACCCCCGGCATCCTGTGTATCTTACTGGCGAGTTGTCGATCCATCTTGGGAAGCATCGTCCACAGGCAGCAGCACGGGCAGCAGTTGCACACAGTGAGGAGCCTCTCGCCAGGTCCAATCCCAAGCCACAGCGTGTCGAGCTTGTTCCTCCCGACCAGGTGAACCAGCCCCGCCTCTTGGCATTTTCTGATGTGCTCATGTGCCTCCTCTTTCGTCACTGGTCTTCCGAGCTGGGGGTTGATTCCTCTGGCGGCTTCTCCCATGAACAGGCAGCCGTAGTCAATTGGGTAGTCTTTGCAGTTGGACGCGAATCTACAGATGCACCAGTTCATTATCCACAGAAAGCTGGCTTGGTCAATCAGTTTGTGGACAATGTCCGACGGGAGAACCGTGCTTGCCGGGTCGTCCAGTTGTCTGCCAATATGGATTGTCTTGCTCACGACCCTATCTTGGGGAAGATAGATGATGTAGTCCTCCCAGAAGGCGAGGCGGCCTACAATCCAGCGGATTAGCGGGAAACGTGTGAGTCGAGCGACCCACGCTCGGTATGGGAATGCCTGCTTGAGAAGGCTGACGAGCCATAGAGGTCGGGCCATGGGAAACCAAGACCAACATTTCTGATATTCGTATCGTTCTGGACAAGACGACTCCCGGAAAGACCTTCCCCCACTACGATCCACTACGACGAGAGCATCTTGCTGATCTCGTCCACGAACTCTCTGAGATCTCTGACCGCTTCCCGAGCCGACTCAAAGATAACGTCTTGGTCAACTTGGAGATACATGTGCACCAGAATATTACGCACATTGACGAGATTCGCAAGGCGGGCAGTAAGACTCCCGTCGATGATGTGTTCGCGACCTAGGCTGATTACGGCATCGGCATAGCTTGTGGGCGCGCCAAGGTGTCGAACGGCGACAATGTGGGTGGCGATATCAATTACCGCCTGTGCTGCGACCTGAAGGTACCGTTCAAGCGCCGCCTGTTTCATGAAATTCCCTCTGTAGTCCTCGATGCCATCTCTTACAATCGGCTCGATTCTGTTAATCGTCTCAAGTATTCTATCGAGCCGAAGCCTCACCACGTCGGTGTCGATCTCCAAGGCCTACACACCCACCGACTCGCGGAGATACCTGTCGATGTATGCTGCCCAGTCAGGATAGCGCTGAAGAACGAGCTCAACGTACTCCTCCCACAGGCCGGGCCTTCGCTCAAACAGCACTCTTCCATCCCTTATCACGCGAAACTGTAGTGTCAGCGACGCCTCGTTGAGAAGCACGACATCAATGGCCGGATCCTTACTCATATCGAAAAGTCCCAGAAGATCCAACTGGATCTCCGACCACTGCTCGTGGGGGGCACTTGTCCTCACTCCTATGTCTATGTCGCTCAGAGGTTGGCTCTCCCCTCTGGCCACTGATCCGAACAACACGATGAGGTCGACTCTGTCACCAAGTGTGTCGATGATTCTCTTAGTGATTTTCTCAGTGAGCTCTTTGACACGCTCTGCCTTCATGTTCGCAGCCCTGTCAATGATTCTCGGCGGAGTGATACAAGAGATGCGTATCTAGTCTAGGGCGATGCCGTCTATCCGTGTTTCAGGTGTTGCCGCCCGGAGGAGGCCACGTCACTTGTGGCCGGGAGAGCAAAGTTATTGTGCGCGTGTTCCCCCAGATACGTATGGCATCTGTTCTCACTCTGCCGTTACCCCGTGAATCCATTCACTACGAGGCTGTTGTCAACTCTGCGCGGGCGTACCTACGGCGACGCGACTTTCTCACATATGCTACACAACTTGTTCCCGAGCCGATTGGCTCCGAGACTTGGACCCTTGCTTGGGGCTACATGCGACAGTTCGACGACATGCTCGACTCTGCTGCAATCAACAAGACGCAGGCGATGAACCTTCTTGAGGATGAGCGGGTCGTTGTTGACCGGTTCTTCTCTGGTGACTTTACAACACCCCCCAGATCCCCCATCCGTCACAAGTGGCTCTCACAATTCTTCGATAATGAACGCAAGTTCTACGACGGTGAGGCGTTGAAAGTCGTGAAGGACCTCTACGAGAGCGCGTGGGGCGATGTGGAGCGCAGAGGGGTGATTCTCTCAGAGCGCGAGATGAAAGACCTCCTCTACAAGAAGGCGCGCAGCTTCTTCAAGCTGTACTTCATTCTGTCCGATTTTGATCTCGGCGGCTACATTGACGAGTTCTCCTATCTGTTCGGGATGGGTCTGGGGATGCTGGACGACATCCTTGACCTTGCCGAGGACTACAGCGCGGGCTACGTCAACATCACCCGTGAGGAGATGGAGGAACTCGGCGTGGACCTCGACCCTGAGGACGAGGACTTCCTGAAGCGAATAATCGATGCCGGTTACCTCACCTACAAGTCGAAGAAGATAATGTCCCTCCTCATCAGCGCTCGCCAGCTGAGCCGACATGTCAGATCGCGTTACGTCCGGTCATTCCTACTGAGGCTGAGCGAGGTCTTCGCTGGTCCCATTCTTGAGGGGCGTTTCATTCCGGGGCAGAAGTACTTCTTCAGGGGCGGTCGCCTGGCCAACATGCTTCTTCCAAAGAACGAGTCACTGGCTTACAAGATTGGCCACAGACTGATGAGCATCTTTCTGCGGTATCCCCAGCTGTCCTCGTTTGTGTTCGAGCCATAGTCGACTCGGTGGCGGTCAGTACTCCTAGGAAACACTCTCCCTGTTGGCGTCGTCCCCATGTCACTGAGCACCGCAATACTGGCTATCAATACGAGAGTGCCTCACGTTGACATGGTCGAGCATGAGGAGCAGTCATCTGGAAAGATAGGCGCAATCACCTGAAAAGGTTTGGAGAATGAGATGCATGTTGGTGGGTCACAAGCAGCACCTGACAACCTAGACAATCTTGGACACTGAGGACCAATGCACCCCATGACATGACATCACCAACGTCCTCCAATACTCTATCATCATACATACCTCCTCGACCAGCTCACTGATGTCGCCGCCACCACCTCTCACTGTCATGTTGACAGTATCTGCTGCTCGTCGACCCGGTGTGTGCAAAGACCATTCGCTGCTGGGATTCAAGAGGACAGCCCCGTAGTCTTCGTACTGGAATATGTGGAGTTCAAATAGTGTGGGTGGGAGCAGATGATTGAAGAGCCACTGCTTCCACCACGGTAGAGAGTTCCATGCAGATGTGAACGCCGCGAGGAATATCACTGAGGTTCAACAGCCCAATGCCGTTGCTGGGCGGGCAGAAACCCATTGTCCAGGTTTGTCCAAACTACAATCAACGGCTTCCAAGAAACGGTCTGCTCAGTCTGTGCTAGCCGGTCTGCTTTGTTAATCCTCTCATTGTTGGAAAACATGCAATGACCAGAATGCCGCGCGAGGCACAACTCTCATAAGACTTGGACCTGTCTTCACGAGTACTTGGTGCAATCTTGTGAAGGTAATCCGCATTCTGTTCGTGTTGCTCGTCGCCATGCTCGTAGCTGCAGCAATTGGTGGCGCGATATACGGGTGGTATCTCACCCAGTCGATACTCCAGCGTACGTACGCCTCAAAGGCCGGAGTCGATTACTGGGCAACGTGGACACTGCGAAACAATCTCTTCACCGCCTCGATCCTTCTGACGATCTTGAGCATGATCACCCTGCCCCAGAGGTCCACGTTCATCACCTTTCTCTCATCCTACAATGCTGGGGGACCCATTGTGAACCGGCTCGAGCCGAGGGCCGCAATAGCCTGGCGCCTCTTTGAGGCGGCACTCTTCTTCGGGTTCTACGTGTCCACCGGCGGATATGCAATCACAGGGCAGAACGTGGCATTCCTGATGATGCTGGTCGGTGACGGCTCAATCTCAGTCACTCCGTCGCAGGTCGCATTGATGTTCTCCCTTCCTTTCAGGCCCGGAGCGTCAGCACAGACGGTGATTGACCTTGTGCCTGCGATGGAGGCCTACCAGCTGTATCTCGGTCTGGCCTGCACCTTTCTCGCCGTGACTGGTGCACGGTTTGCGTTGAGCCTTGCGACTGAGATGATGCGTCGTCGCAGGGATCTCCTCGTGCTGCTCACAAAGGCACTGATGGTCGGGACAGTCATCATGATCATGGAGATTCTTGCGGTCCCGATGTGGACAGTCAATGCAGGTACGTGGATGAGCTATCTTGCACTCATAATTGCACTTGTGGCCTGTGTGACTGGCTCTATCGTATTTGCCGTCATGCGTGCTAGGTCCGGCAGCGTTCGCGCCCGTCTGAACAGCAAGATCGCACAGCTTGAGGAGGACCACGCACGGTTGCAGGGTGAGCTCATGGCGCTTCGTCAGGAGTATGAGGCGGGAGAGCTCAATGCCGAGGACTACACCCGCCGAGTCAATCTGTTGATGCAGGACCGTGCCTTCATCTCGGAGGAACTACGAAGGCTGAAGCTGGAGAGAATGCTTCCATTGGGCAGAGCCACCCGACAGTTCACCATGGTGGCAATCATTCTGATTGTCATGGTGGTCCTCTTGCCAGTGATTGAGGCAGGATACTACGGTATTCAGATGTCCGGTGACAAGTACATCGAGTGGAAGTTCAACTATGAGACCCACAAGGAGATAGCAATCACGAATTGGGCGGCTGGTGTTGACGAGATGGAGACGCTCACACTCGACGACCTGACATCGAATGCTACTCCTCAGAGCGAGGTCGAGTTTCTGACGACAGTGCGCCAGTGGGATCAGACGGCGAGCTATCTGCGGATGAAGAACCAGATTGGGACCAATTGGATGCAGCTTGCCGATTCGGACATCGTGTATTTGAAGAGTCATGAGTACTGGGTTGCCCCCCTGAAGTTCGACTACGAGTCCATCACTGACAACTTCATCAACCAGCATCTATACTACACCCACACAGAGGGGCTTGTTATTCTGGACGCGTACAGCGGCGATATAATTGAGCACACCAACCTGATGACACTTCTGAACCGAACCGCGCCAATCAACTTCTACTACGGCGAGGGTGCAGGATTCGGCGATGTGGTCTTTGTCAACGTGCCGGGTTTCGAAGAGGTGGGAAACTACTCGTTCCAAGGCACTCCCGACTACACCCTGCATGACTTCGAGTCTGCCTATTACATCTTCACAATGGGTCCCGAGGCGTGGTCATTCATGGGCCGCGACCTCGACATGCTTGTGATGCGGGATGTGCGAGACAGAGTGCAATCAATCTTGCTTCAGGGGCTCACGACCGACTCCGACCCGTACATTGTGGTGGACCCGCAGGGTGGTATTTACTATGCAGTCTCTGTGTTCGTGGACTACCCGCTGGCAACGGGATACGCCCACGAGAACTACATGCGGTTCATGGGTGTCGTCCTTGTGGACATTGAGAACGGTGGTCTCAGCTTCTATGAGCCGCCCACAGAGAACGAGACGTTCTTCATTGACCAGACGTATCGCGAGTACTATCCCTGGAGACCAGCTCCAGCGTGGCTTCAGTCGCAGATGAAGTGGCCGGAGGATCTCTACGAGCGCCAGCTGGAGGTGGCGTACATCTACCACGTACAGGACGGCTTTGACTTCAAGAGCGGTGTGGACTTTCACGAGTCGCCGGCCGGGTCCGACACGCGATACATAATCATGCGAATCGGAGGGGCGGAACGGTTCGTTGCAATGCACAATGCCGAGTTCCTCGATTCTGCAGGTCGCAACCTTGCCGGCATATACGTGATGGGCTGTGGTGACAAGTCGTTCGGCAAGATGGTGTTCTACGGCTCGGGAGAAGTCGGCATGTCCACTCTTCTGGGGCCGACGGCGGCGGTGCAGGCCTTCGAGACCAATGATGAGGTGCGGACTCAGCTTCAGCTGTGGGGCGAACACAGGTACGGTAACAGGCTACTGTACCATCTTGGTGGTGATCTGTTCTATGTCATCCCCGTGTTCCTTGAGGTGCAGACATCAGCCAATCGTGTGATTGAGAAACTGGGTGGCGTCGGTCTGGTCGACGCTGAGACCGGCGAGCGCGTCCAGCTGGGTTCCAACGTGGTCGAGGCTTACTACAAGATGTTTGGTCTGCTGAACCAGACAATCTTG
>QMYR01000088.1 GCA_003662765.1 Candidatus Thorarchaeota archaeon | reverse complement strand
GGCGTTAGTGATGTCCTGCAACTGCTTGAAGCTGAGCTTACCTTCGCGCTTCAGATGCTGGGCCACCTCGAACTTGCTGACGGCTCTGGTTTCGCGGCGGGTGATAATGTGACCGCAGTTCGTACAGAGCAGGTCTCCCTTCAGGTCATCACGAGCGACTTCCTTGCTACCACATATGGGACATACAGTCTTTGCGAATCTCAATGCTCGTCTGTGCGACATAACGAAGACCATGCGACCCCGCTCGGAATAGCACATAAACCTAGCGAATGGGCCGCGCTTTTCCCCCGGTGTGCTACTCCTCTGAGGAGAGCTGGCGGAAGAAGCTCTCGTAGTCGATCTCGAACGGCACACGTACGCCCGGCCTTACACTCTCGCCGCTCTGATCGAATTCCACGTAACCCATGTTCTCCAGCTCGCGCAAGTCCACCATCAGCCCCCTGAGCGTCTTACGTCGCAGGCTCCTCACTCTCTTGACTGGTACCCATCCCCCCTCTTGATACGACAATGTGATTACTACGAGCAGTGTTGCCGCGAGCCGGTCGGACAAGATACCACGTGATGGCAAGGTGTCCGGCCCTGTGACATCTACGTAGAAGACGGCGTCGACGGGGTTGTACCTCAGTGCAAGGCCCAGTGGCTTCAGCAGTCTGTGGAGGGCCGCCATCTTGTGGAAGAGTATCCCTCGTCCACCGCGTTCCGGGTAGCCAAGTGCATCCAGAAGGTCGTCAACCACTGCTCCCATTGGTCGTCCCTGACGAGTCAACAGTTGCACCATCACCGAGTACTCATTGAGTGCATCAGCCATGTGCTATCCTCCAGCAATGCCCTCACCGCGTGAGAGGGTCCTCGTGTCAGGGTCGTAGTGTACGCGTCCCTCAGATATCAGAATCACAACACACAAGAATCTCCGAATGAACACCACAAGATTCCGAACTGCAACAAGCTCTCTCAGAGGAACCGACCCATCACTTGGAATCAGCTGCTCAATCCGCTGAAGCTCTGCCTCCGAGATTGCCTCTTCGGTTTCAAGGTCGAGTCTGTCGGGAATGACTATCTCGGGGATGTCCTCTTCGACCTCGACTCCGTGACTCATGGCATCAATCAGACGGAGCACTTTGGCGAATGCCTCTTCAAGTCGTGCCCTTGTTAGACGTGAGTGCGACAGGGGCTGCCTGAATCTTACCATTCTGGCGAGCTCCCTCGTGCTCATCTTCTCGATGCGTCTGGCGTAGAAGTCAGGGGCTGAGAGAAATCTTGCGAGTTCACGCACGCGGTGAATCTTCGTGCCAAGTATCTGATTGAGCATCTCGTCGATGTCAATCTTGAGTTGAAGATCCAGCAGTGCATTCCGGAGGTCTCTGTACTGTTTCGTGAGCCGGAGCTCTACGGGGTCTGTATGCCCTTCTTCGATGATGCGAATCATCTCTTCAACACGCTGGGCAAGGTCGGACATGTCAGTTCTTCATCTCCTCAGAGCTCTCGTCCTCGTCATGGAGGTCCGGCCCCTCAATCACCACGGAGGGGTTCTTCTTTCCAGGAGATACCACCCCTATCAGCCTGTCGGCGTGTTTGAGAAGATGAGTGCTCTTCGCGGGTGTTATGAGCAGAATCTGGCTCTTCTTGGCCGCCTCCTTGAACAGGCGCCCCACGAGGTCAGTGTAGACGGAGTCCAGATAGATGTCGACCTCATCGAATGCATACAGTGGCGCGGGATTGAAGTGTCCGAGCGCGAGAATCAAAGCAATCACGAACAGTGAGCGTTCTCCTCCTGAGCCGCTTCTGATGTTCCTTAGTTCACCACCCCTTATTCTGGACTTGAAGTTCACTCCGTATGAGCCGTCTTCCTCCACCAGATCGAGTCTAATCTCCGCATCGAACTTGATCGTCTTTAGGACAGAGTTGACTTGATCCTCAAGTCTGCGAAGCACGCTTGACATCTCGTTGCGGTATTGAGCGCGAATGCTAGTCAAGGTGGCGTCTGCCTCTGATAGTTCTTCACGGATCTCGTCAATCCTCTTCTTCAGCTCTGTAAGTTTCTTCTGAAGCTGTGCCTCTGTCACAGCAACGGACTCGTTTACATCCCTGTAGTCGTCAAGTAGCGCGGTCACACGTGCCAGTTCGCCGCGGACAATCTCAAGGTTTCGAACCTCGGTGGGCTTGTCGGACCCTTGTAGTTCTTTTTCAAGTGACTCTCTCTCCCTCTCCATTCTGTCAAGTTGTGACCTCACCTGACCCAGCTGAACCTTTCCAGACTTGAGTCGCAGGTCAAGCTCAGCAAGGTCTTTGCTGAGCCTGCGAATCGTCTTGCGTTTGTCCTCTATCCTCTCCCTGATCTCATCAGCCTGTCTCTGAAGACTCTCTCTCTGCTCTTCCAGATTGTCGAGTAGCTCCAATATCTGAGCCGCTTGGTCCTGAGCCTCCTTCACCTTCTGACGCGACTCTGTGACACTCGCGCGCAGCATGTCAATGCTCTCACGGAGTGCGTCGAGCTGGCGCCTCTTCTGATTCATTGTTTCCTCCGCCACGCGCAGGTCTGCTCGCACATCAGAGATCTCTCTGTCAAGACGCTTGGTCTTGGCTCTCACTGCTGCGAGTTCACCGACTATCTTGCTGCGCTCGGGTGGCTGTGAGCCGTCCAGCTCCCTAAGTTGTTGTTGCGCCCTCTGCAGCTCGGGACGAAGGTCTTCGAGGGCTGCTGAAACCTCTGTGATCTCCTGCTCGGTGGCAGGAATGGCCTCAAGGATCTCCTGCCTCCGATTCCATGATTCTGACCACTGGCTCATCTGAGTCATCAGGGCGAGAACACGTTCCCTCTGCTGTGCCACCTGCATGACCTCGGTTTCTATCTGTTGCACAGTCTTTCTTGCGGTCTTGAGTTCGCGTTCTGCAGCCCTCAGCCTCTTTCGCAGAGGCGCAGCCGAGAGGTAGCTTGGTCCTTCAATCTTCGGATAGCTGATCACGGACTTTCCTTGGCTCCTGAAGACCGAACCGCCCATCGTGACAGCGCCCACATGCATCTCGCGTGCTATGCTCTCGGCGGTGCGGGCGTCGGTAGTCAGCACATAGTCGCCGAAGGCCCTGCGCAACCAGTCAACGATGTTGGGCGGCACGCCCAGAAGATTCCATAGCCACCCACGGACGCGCTTATTGCTGGGAAGATGCGGCCGCTCGTCAATCTTGTCTGCTGAGTTGATAAGCACGATGGGGGCGGGAGCCTCGATGTCGTCTCTGAGAGTACGCAGTAGCTGGTACTCAGCGTATTCCTCAACAATGAATGCAAACACGAGGTCGTTCTCCAGCACGGCCTCGGCAGGCGTTGCTAAATCCTCTTTCCCGCCTAGGATCTCCACGAGGGGGCCTTTCACAGTCTGCAGACTGTGCTCGTCGACCGCCCTCCTCAGTTCTCTCACTGCGGGTGGAACACGCTCCGATTCCTCAGAGAGCCTAGCCCGTAGTCGCTCTATCTCCTTCTCCAAGTCGGCCTGTCTGCTCGCTTCTCGAAACCGTGTTTCGTTGAGCCTTGAGAGTTCGTCCTCGAGCCTGCGTTTCTCCTCAGCTAGGTCGTCCTCCGTAGTCTTTTCCAGAGTTTCCCAGACCTCGCGCCACCGATTCTCCAAGGCCTCGTATTCTGCCTTCAGCTGGCGTAGTCTGTCCTTCAACGCTCGTAGGAGTATCTCCTTGCTGTTGTATTGATCCCGAATCCTGACGAGGGCTGTCTGAGCTCGCATTCTCTCCTCGTTCCACTTTGCGAAGGCGGCCAGCTGCTCGTCAAGTTTCTCTCTCTCCTGCTCGACGTACTGATGTTCAAGTTCCAGCTGCTTGAGCCGCTGTGAGAGGCCCTGCCGCGCACTCACGGAGCGCTCAAGATGATTCTTGACCCTTGCAAGTTCACTCTCATCATCGGCGAGCCTCTTCTCAAGCTCTCGAATTTCTTCCACTGCCTTGGCCGTTCCTTTCTCTGTCCTCTCCAGTTCTTCCTGTTTGGCTCTGAGATGCGAGTCGATTCCGCCAATCTCTCTTTGCACGGTGTTCAGTTGCTCACCCAGTGCTCCCTCCTCTCGTTCTACCTCGGCTATCTCGTACTGCACTCTGTCTCTCTTCTCCATCAACTCGACCAGTCCGGCCTGCTGCTCCTCCAGTTGCTGCTTGGCTGTCTGAATGGATGCGAGGAGAGACTCAAGACGCGCCCACTTCATCTCCTGTTCTAGTAAGTGCCTCTGCTGTTGGAGCTCTCTCTTCCTCTCCAGCCTCCGGAGGTCACTCTCCAACATCCTCAGTTCTGAGTTGACCGTATCAGCCTCGGCAACGGTCTCTATCAGCTTGCTCTTGTCCTGTTCCAGCTGGGCCTCTTGAAGCAAGATTCGGTCACGTAGACTGTCCAGTCCTGTGCCTTCCTCGACGAGGCGACGCACCTCCTCCGGGGACGCATCTTTCAGTGCCGTCACTCTTCCCTGAGGCATGAAGACAAGGGGATTGTCCACGTCAAGACCCAGCGTTTCCACTGCCCTGCGGAGTTCGCTGGCTCGGGTTCTCTTGCCGTCGACGTAGGCCCGCGGTACCCCGTCGCTGTCGACGCGTCTTGAGAACTTGACTACAGTTCCGTCCCTCCTGATGGCGACCTCCGCCTCCGCGCTGCGGGCACCCATTCTCACAAAGTCGCTCCATCTTTCATACCTGTCATCTCTCTGATTGGAGCCGAGGGCGAACTTCATGGCATGAAAGATGGAGCTCTTGCCCGCTCCTGTCGGGCCAACGATTATGGTGAGACCGGGACCTAGGTTGACGGTCGCGTCATAGAACGACATGAAGTTCTTGAGGCGGACCGACTCGACCCGTACTGACTCCTTTCCCACTCCCACCTACCTCTCTCTGCCCATGACGCGCATCAACCGGTCCCGCGTCCTCTTGGCGCGTATCAGGCGCGCAAGGCGCTGGTCCGCACTTCCCTCCAGCAGGAATGGGTATCGACTCAGAAACTCTATGTCCCTGCTATCAAGAGGAAAAGAATCGTTCAGATGTTCGACCACCTGCTGAGTCCGCACGTAGTCGTCCGAGACCGCCATGAGGTACAGCTGATCCAAGAAGTCGTCGGGATAGAGACTCTCTGCCTTCGCCAGCGTTTCTGAGGACGGGGTCTGTGTGCGCCGGACAATCTCCTTCCGACCCGCAGTCCCTCCCAGCGGGATTATGCCGTGCTTCTCAACAAGCTCCTCCAGATGTCGACGATTGACCTCAGCCCCAGTTCTCATGCTCAGTCGGAGCATCTCGACAAGGCGTTTCGTGTCTGAGAACGACCAGCCATCAGTGAACTCCATGATAAGTCCCCGGTCGGCCGTCGTTTCTTCACTAGGGAGTATCTCCTCTATGAGGAGGGACCTGTCCTCATCGCTCGCATTGGCAAACGTGAATGCCCTATCAAAGGCCGCCAAGACGCTGGGATCTAGCCTCTCAGGGCAATTCGTCGTTCCTACAAGGATTACCTCGTTCTCAGTCCAACCAATAGTCGAAACACTGTCGGCAAGGCACGCGACACTCCACGGTCCACTGTCTGCGAAGAGCTCCACCCGATCGAAGAACAGCAAGGCGGGGGCCTCGCGTCTTGCCAGTTCGACAACAGCGGTCATCACCTCTGCCACTCTGGCCGGTTCTCTGAGCACATTGACTGTGCTGACGGGTATCATCTTCAGAGGAATCTCGTAGCACACGGTCTCGGGAAAGCTCGGCAGGTCCGTGCCAGGAGGTCCTGCGACTAGAACACGTCCAGCCATTTTCACAGTGTCAGACTCACCAATCTCACTTGCAGCGCGCAGATCTGCGATGAAGGTCTGTGCAGCAGTCACGACCGAGTGTTGTCTTGCTCCTCTGTACTTGATGTCCTCCGGCGGGACCACTCTTAGAACGTCTGCGAGCGAGGTTTCTTCACCCACTATCGTGACCACCTATCGTTGCCGCAAGGGTTGCGGACTATGTGGCCATGGACTCCATGGTCGAATAGAACCGCCCCTCAGCGGCCACCGCGATGCGTCTGCTCCCGGCAAGCATCCGTCTTCCCTCGTTCAACTCTCTTTATTACCTCTTTGGACTTGGCGCGTGGTGGCGCCAACAACCACATCAACCATAAGGCGAAGGGACACAGTGAGCCTATCTTGGTGATGCTCGTCATGCCGGGGTCCACGGAGGAACTACGCCGCAAGGTGCAAGAGGTCATAACGACCATTGAGAGTCACGGTCTGTTCGTTCACTCGCGGGACCTCGTCATTCGTTACAGGCCACAGTCCGGTGGAAACAGGGCAAAGACATTCAGACTTCCTCTCATCGCTGGAACCTGTGTGATCAACGCGCTTGTTCCGCGATCCGCCATGTTGCTGGTTGGCGGGCATGGGGGTGGAAAGACCACTCTGATCAAGCTTCTTGGACGAATGATGACGGGAAAGAGTATCCGCGAGATTGAGGACGCCATTCTGAGGGGGCATCCTCAGCTCACCGAGGAGAAGATGGTGGCGACGCTCCGGCCAGGACCGCTCATGAAGGAGGGGCTTGAGGTCGTCGTCTGGCGCAAGTTCGTCACAGACTTCTGGAAGATTGTGGATGAGGTCAACAGGCTGACACCGCATGCGCAGAACATCCTGCTGTCCATGCTCGCAGAAGGCGAGCTCAAGTACTACGATGAGGTCAAGCGATGTGAAGAATACTGCCTGTATGCCACAATGAACCCCACCGACTCGGGGACCTTCGAACTGGCGCCGCCCTTCCTAGACCGTTTCGGTATCGCAGTTCCCATCACTATGCCCACCATCAACGACTTGGAAACAATTCTCTCTACCCGTGATGAGCGTCTGTTTGGGTACGACGAACTGTGGCAGGTCCCGGCCATACTAACAGAGGAGGACCTGCTGACCATATGGAATCTGGCCGACAAGGTGCCGGTTTCGCCTGAGGCCTCGGAGTATATCCGAGCGTTGGTCCGTGAGTTCGGTGCGTGCATCCGGGTTGATAAGAGTCAGTCAGAAGACCTCACGGTGGAAACAGGGCTCTGCGATGGGTGTCACTACAACACCGCCAAGAGCGTGTGCAACAAGGTCGTCATTCCTCTTAGTGTCCGTGCAGCAAAAGACCTGAACCGATATAGCAAGGCTACCGCATGGCTGGTAGGGGCTGACAGTGTCACCGTGGAGATTGTCAAGTCTATTGCCCCTCTGGTCTTCTGGCACCGAACCCGGTACGTTCGCGACGAAATCTCGAAGGCCCCGTTCTACGGTGATCGCTTTCTATTTACTGAGAGGCTCGTGGAACGGGCCACGGCCAGGTTCGCAGCACGAGAGCCCGCGATGAAGATAATGTCGCGACTGAGAGCAGGCGAAGCATCCAAGAGCGAGATTGAAGAACTCGAGGCGATTGCGAAGAGCGACCTTCTCGTGAGGCTTGACTACGTGGCTTTCGCGAAGCAGCTCACCAAGTCGGCTTATACGAAGATGATTCACAGGATTGACAGGGCAATCGGCAAGAGAAACGTCAAGGAGCTAAGCGAGATTCTGCGAGAACTGATGGCTGACACGGCGATACCCAACCGCGGAATGCTCGTTGGGAAGGTGTCTGAGGCACTGCATCGCATCACGTTGACTCAGTTCACGCTCACTTTTGACCAGTGGCAGGAGCTCTGGACCTCAATCAGCATCAAGTTCCCACGCATGACACCCATTCTCAAAGAGACTCTCCGTCCACCTAAGAGACGTGTTGTTCGAACAGACCAGCTGACGTTGGTTGTCTATGTCACTGGTGACTCGCCTGACTCTGCAGTCTTTCTTGAGGTGTCGGGTGGCGAGCCTGCTGTGGAGCTCAAGCAGATGATTGAGAAGAGCCTGTCGAGCACGAGGTGAGCCGAGCTATGGGCATAGCTGCTGACAGCGTCCGCGCGGAGTCCCTGCTGACAGCTGCACGGAGAGCCTGGGAGCAGGCTGTGGCCGATTTCTATAGTCCACCTTTGCCGGATCCTGTCATTGAGTACGATGAGAGGGCGATGAGCCATTTCTACATCGACGATAAGACTTGGACTGTTCACATCAACACTTTCGGTGTGCCACTCGACATGGACACCAACGAGGCTGAGCCCTACCTGAGGTCCATCTGCCACCACGAACTACAGCACTATCTGGTCTGCCCCTACGATTCTATCATGAGCGGCATGATGTTCGCTCGGGCGCGACGCCACGTCAACGATGCCACGGCTATGCTTGTATGTAATCTGTTCTCAGACTTGATTGTGGACTCCCTGTTGCTGAAGAGATTTCCCGACCTCACCCACGAGCGTATTCTCGCCTCAATTCACGACTCAGCCATCAGGTCGCAGGGGCATTCGCGACTATGGCGCCTGATTGTTTCTTGCTATCGGGCAATGTGGGGATTCCCTATACCTCCGTCGGTCAAGATTGACGAGCCGACGTACGAAACCGCTAAGAGAATAGTGGAGATCACTGGCCGATACGCTCGCTCTGAGAAACGGTGGCCAAAGGCGTGCGAAGAGATTGCAAAGGTGATAAAGGAGTGGCAAGAGCCGGAGGAGGACCAGGTTGCTGGTGTGGCCTCTGCGACAGGGTCTTTAGGCGGCGAGGGCGATGGCGAGTCCGAGGAGGGAGTTGTGCGTGTGGCTGTGCCGTTAGATGTTGACATCCTGATGGGTGATCCTGTTGCTGTTCGTAACGGCGATATGGCAAGGAGATGTATGGAGGGCTCCCGGGAACAGGATGTGGAGGAGCAGATTGAACGAGTGGCCTCGGAACTCCAGCAGCGGGGAGGCACCATTGAGGATTTGCGAGCAGTCCTCATACTGTACGGTGCTGGCACAAGAGGTCGTGGCTGGACGAGATTCTGGTACCGTGCAACTGCGCGCCGCATGATTCGGTTTGAGATTCGGGACCGGCACCCGTCAGGTGCGCTTCCGCTGACGCCTGAGGTGTGGCGCCTCGGCGATCCCGTAGAGGAACTCGATATTGTCCAGTCCCTTCAGGCATTTCCAGTCTTGGTGCCAAATTTGTCCACGCGAAAATGGCTTCGCACAGAGTCTTTCAGAGAGGTGGAGTCGAAGAGTCCTCCTGACATGCTTATTGTGATTGACTCAAGCGGCTCGATGACGTGGGGTATGAGCAAGACGCGGCTCTCTGGGTCCTATCACTTGGCGCTTGAGGCAGCATTCGGTGCCATGGAGTTCGCCTTCACTCGCGGCTGCCGAGTAAATGTGATCAACTTCTCAGTGGGCACAAGAATCTCGGGCTGGTCGCGCGAGAGGAAGGCTGCGGAGGACGTTCTTCTGTCCTATCAGGGCGGAGGCACAGTGATGCCCACTAGAAAGATATCGGAGGCATGTGATGAGGCAAAGTCCAGCATTCTCGTGCTATTGATCACCGATGCGGAAGTGGCGAACTGGGAACAGATGCTAGGTGCAGTGAGGAGGCTCTCTTCCCGGGGGCATCACCTGTTCCTGTTTCATATTGGAGCTACCGATAGTGACCATGAGGAGGATGTCCGTCAGGAACTAGTTCGAGCAGGCGCATCCGTGATTCCTGTAGGAAAGGTTCAGGACTTGGTGGGCCTGGTCATAAGAAAAGTTCGCCCGCTTTATCGGACATGACTCTTGTCATGGATGTCGCCCGGCTGTCGGGCCATAATCCGACCGAGCATGACATCTGGTGGCTTCTGTTCGTCACGTGGGTCATGTTCTACTGGGCGTGCGCAGTATCGCCCTCAACCCAAAGTTTTATGACGGCCTCGGTTCGGCGGTCGCGGCGTGTCAAGGGCACGAGGCGTTGTCCCATGTATGAGATAGTGAGAAAGAAGGTGCTCAATCCTGTCGTCAAGTTGATGGAGGTCAGCGCACCTGACATTGCCCGCGTCTGTAAGCCCGGGCAGTTCGTCATAATCCGTGTCAACG
>QMYR01000087.1 GCA_003662765.1 Candidatus Thorarchaeota archaeon | reverse complement strand
GCCTTGGCCTTGAAGATCTTGCTCTCTGCCTCGCTGTGCTCAGTGAGAATTACCCCAGGTCGTGAAGCCGCTGCAAACCATGCAATCCGGAACACAGTGGCCGACTCTGGACTATCATAGCTAATGGATCGCGAGACCTTAGTCCGATCTCCAGCCTCTGACAAGCAAACACCCTCTCTGCGTCGCTCTACTCCCGTTGCTTGAGTTCCTTATAGAGTTTAGTGGTAGCTCTCTCTACGTCCACTTCTCTGGCACCGATCGCCGCGTTGACGACGATGTAGCTGTGAGGATAGTCATCGATACAGGACCCCCACTCTCCTCGTTCGACTGCACGGGGACCTGTGACTCGTCGATTGTACAGGCGGGCCCCCAGGTCGTGTGCGTCCAGCCCGTCCAACGTCATGGCACAAGAGACCGGGTTCCTGACCTGAAGCACTCTCTGATCAATCTCCTCGGCAATCTCCACAAGTCGGCGCTCCAGCAGAACCCTGTTTCGGTGCTGCTCCGTACGTAGGTGATCATAGCCTAGCCGTCCCGTCGCAAGAAGCGCGGCTAGGGTCTGGACAATGGGAGCAGCAGTTGCGCGTCCAGCGTAGGTTTCTGCAATCTGATGCACCAAGCCTTCCATAGGTGACACCACGACTGAACCGCCTACAGGTGACAGGAAGTTCTTGTCGCTGCTCTGGATGACCGCATCTACGCGGCCCGCGTCAATTGCAGAACGTACAAGTGACATGATGTTCACAGACTGGACCCCATAGGCATTGTTGATGATGTGTGGAACGTCACGGTCAGCGCACATCTTTGCGACATCCTTTACAGGGTCCGGCTCACGCGGGGGAAAGAACGTCGTGGTTGTCAAGACGGCGGCATCACTCGCTGTGGACAGAGCCCGTTCGAGTTCTGAGATGTCAGTCTGGACCGCATCGTCAACGAGAACTGTGGGAACATCCACTACCTCAAGGCCAGCCAGTGCAATACCTCTGCGCGGTGACTTGTGGTCGATTCGTGGATACACTATGCGCTTCACGCCAAAGAGGCGACGAAGGGTGGCCGCCACAAGTGCAATGCTCATGCCAGTGGATAGAGGTAGGACGACACCCGCGCGGGTGTTAGGCAGGCCCAATTGACGAATCGCATCGGTGGCGACACTATTGCAGACCTGCTGCATCAGGGAGGCGCCTGCAGCCTTGGGCTGTGGCGCTGTGACATGTCCGCTTCGACCAACGCCGTGATTGAAGCCTGCTGCGAGCCGCTCCACCAAGGGCGACGCAACACGGCCCTCGCGTTCGCCCACACGAGCTGCATCGACATCTTTGTCGGAGTCCATTGAGGACAGGAGCCTGAGGAGCCACTCAATCTGAAGGTCAGACAGCGGTCTGTCCGGAAAACGTCTTCTGTTGAGCACGTCGCGAACCGGGCCTATCAGAGACTCCAGTGCCACAATACCTCGCTCGGCCATGGACTTGGGAATGAGGTCCAGTATCTTGCGTTCCAAATCATCCACCTACAGCTCCTCCTCAACAAGTCGCTCAAGAATCACGGTGTCACCAACTGTCACGGGCTCACTGAATGTCGCACAGATGACACCGCGAGTGCCGAAGGGATCACCAAGTCGACCCTGAACGCCCTCTGCCGTCTTCACGATTGTGCCCGTCAGCCTCACAGCTCTCTCCCTGCGAGAGGCAAGACCCTCAACGAGAACGTCATGCTCACGGACCCTTGAAACTCTACCGATACGCTCTCGCTTCCTGTACACCATTGCTTCCTGCAGTACTGAAGTGATATCTCCGGCGCCAACTATGCGCATCTCTGTTGGTCCGAGGTCAGTCCTGATAACGAGGACACGCATTCCCACCTCGGCCACCACCGGTTTCTGTGATACAAGGACCATGTCGAACTCGTCACCAAGGCCCCCATCTGTAAGAATCATCTTTCCGTTCTGTATGATGACAGGGTAGACCTTCGCAGTGACAGCTGTCATCCCGAAGTGCGCACTGACCGTCATGCCAGTACCAACCCGATAGCGGTAGAACCTGTTCTTGCGGAAGTGTATCGCGAACTTCGACGCTGCAGAGAGAGTGCCGGGCTCACACAGATAATCACCGCGCACTATGTGTCTGGAATCCAACTCTGGGACATTGATACCGACCCGATCACCAGCCCCCGCCCGCTCACGGCTCACTCCAAAGGACTGAATACTCCGGACTCGTGCGGTGCTAGATTGCGGCATCAGCTGAGTTTCATCGCCCACCGATACCTCACCGCGAAGAACCGTCCCAGTGACCACTGTACCGTGCCCCTTGACAGAGAACGCGTGGTCAATCGGCATGAGAAAGGGTCCGCCAGTGTTTCGCGGGCGGGGAGTGAGTACTCGAAGCAATGCTGCACGGAGTTCACCTATGCCCTCTCTCTTCTTAGCAGACACCCTCACATACTCCACATGCGCAAAGTCGAGGTCGTCTACGATGAATCGCGTCTGGGCCTCCACGCGTTTGATGCGCTCCTCATCAGTGAGGTCGGTCTTGGTGATGGCAACGACCAGTGAGTCAATACCCACGGAGTTGAGGACTATGAGGTGCTCGCCTGTCTGTACCTTGGGCCCCTCGTCAGCGGCCACGGTGAGAATAGCCGCATCGATTATGCTTGCCCCTGCGACCACAGAGCGAATCAGGTCGGCATGACCCGGTGCGTCAACAAGTGTGACAACGTACTTGTCAAGTCTGAACATTGTGAAACCAAGATCAATCGTTATGCCACGTTCTCTCGCCTGCGGGTGCTTGTCCAAGCCGGCTGTGAAGACACCTTCACTCAGCACCGCAGCTAGAGCGGTCTTTCCATGATCAATGTGACCCACAAGGCCAACGTGAACGACGATCTGCTCCGTCATGAGTAGCGCCGTTGTCTGTGTCACTTGTCAGCATTATAACTTTGGGCCGTCCCCGATACAGAGGAGTTTAATGCGTGATGAACAGGACACAGGAACATGGTATCAAGATCTCTAGAGAAGATGATGATGGTCGCAATAGGCCTCACTACCGTCGTTATGGTCGGAGCCCCTGTTCTGATGTATTCTGTGGAGATTCTCACTGCGGCCTCTGAGCTGGAGGTGGCACACGCATTCTCCTCAAGACTTCATAACGTTACCTCACAGGTGGACACTGGCCTTGTGAATGAGGTCGACATCCAGCTGGTCGTGCCGCCCCATGTGACGATCACGGCAAGCGGTACAATATTGACTGTCACGTACCAACCGAACAGCGGAGGACTTGTGGAATGGACCAGCAGCTACAACCACACGCTCCATGTTGATTCCCCGACCACGAAGGGGACCCATTCACTCAGAGTGCGGCTCCAAGACAATGTTCTCTACATCACCTTCACGGCGATCTCGTAGGACTGTGACGAACAGGCCACACGATTTAGCACAACGTTTTTAATACGCCCACAGGTCTTCGCCGTTCGATACGCCAGAGGCGAGGACTGAAGCTCATGGCTGAGGATGCCGAGAGGCCTGAGACCGTAGATGAGGAAGAGCCCACATCCGAGGATGCTGATGAGGCCTCGGTGGAGGAAGAACCCAAGGAGCGCAAGAAGAGAGGAATTCCAAAGATCAAGAATCCCCTCGGCCTTATCTTCAATCTGCGAATGCTCCGACGGGTTGTGCAGATACTGTTTCTTCTCGGCATCAATGGGTACATCTTTGCAGCGTGGTGGGGCGCGGATGCCATTACACACTTTTGGGAGAGCTTCCGTGACATCCTCCCGACAATTCCGATAATCGCACCGCTCGAAGCACCATTTGGTGTCATCGCGGGCTCATTCGACACGATGCAGAGAGAGCTCACCAGCGGTACCTTTCCGTTCTTCACTCTCGGAGCAATGATTATCATTCTGACTGTTCTCGGGCGCGTGGCCTGCGGCTGGATATGCCCGATTGGCACGTTGCAGGACTTTGCCACCCTCCCGAATCGGACCAAGATCAGGCCAGCACCGAACACGGAGAAGGAGATGCGTCGGGTCAAGGCATACGTCTTTGCGCTTGTCATCTTTCTTGCAGCGTGGATGGGCATCAGTCGTCTGACAGGCACCGCTGAGGAGCTTGAGAGAGTACTGGGAATGTTTGCCGACGCGCCGTTCGACCCATTCAATCCCGCGTACATCCTGTTCGTTGTCCTGCCCGACCAGGTGTGGCCTACTAGCATTGACACACTGTGGTATCTGTCTGTGTGGCCCATGACCGTGTGGCTTCAGGTGGCCTTCGTGCTCATTATTGTCATCATCGCGTTCTGGTTCCCGCGCTGGTTCTGCCGCTGGATATGCCCCGCAGGATGGTTCTATGGCATCTTCTCACGTGACGCACTGATAGGCATAGGACGTAACCCGGCAAGATGCACACCTGACACATGCAATGTCTGCGAGGTTGTCTGCCCCATGAACATTCAGATTAGAAAGTTCCCATACGACCATATGTACAGTGCCGACTGCATCCTGTGTCTTGAGTGCAAGAGCTATTGCCCGAACAAGGCAATCGAGATACGGTTCTCCTAGTCGCGGGGAATTGTGCGAGCCGCTACGCGCTCAAACTCATCACCAATCTTGGAAAAGACGGACATCAGTTCGAGCGCAGCCTCTGTGACCGTGGCACCACCACCGCCAACGGCACCACCCCGGTGTGTTTCAATCAGTTTGACTCCCAGCTGCTTCTCAATCTTCCTGACGACCCCCCACGCGTACCGATAAGACATTCCTGCAAGCCTTGCACCCTCGCTCAGGCTGCCAGTTTTCTGAATAGCACGTAGAAGAGTATAGGCACCTAGACCGAATACGTAGACTCCACTCTTCTCCAGCCAGAGTTTCCATCGAGGTCGAAGACTACGGACTATCTCCATATCACGGTCCAACACATCTCGCCTTCCGTGAGGTCGCTGCCGAGGACTCAGGGCTTCCAGCGCATCCTCTCAGCCTTGGTTTCTTTCTTGAAGACCTTCTTGACTATCTTCCAGTGGTCAGCACAGAGATACGTCTTGCGCGAACGTGCGTCCTTCACTCTCAGACCCGATTTGCTGACGCTCTCTGCGATTCGCGTGGTTGCAAATGACCTCTTCGATGGTTTGTCACAGCCGACAATACTGCAGATCTTGGTCGTCTTGGACACGTTGGCCACTCCACCAACACTGGCCAGCCCTACCGATTTAACTATGACGGCAGGTCGGACTCTGAGCCAGATGGAGTGAGAAGAGGTTCATTGGTGAAGTCGAATAGCACGTGCTCCTCGCCATCCATGCGGAGCCTCAGCACATGGGACGGCTCCACAGTGCCAATCACAACGGCCGCTAGGCCGTGTCGCCCAGCGACCTCCAAGACGGTTGGCAGGTCATCATCACTGGCGGCAACAAGAAAGCCAAGCGACACGAACATCCGCAGCCAGTCCTCAAGGGGGATTCCTGTTGGGCGCGTACGATCGATGGCGTTGAGGTCAATTGTGGCGCCCCTACCCGAGTACTCCACCATCATCCCGGCGGTACCAATCACACCGGCCGTTGAGATGTCCTTAGAGGCTGTGACCAAGTGCTCTGCAGCCAGATGGTTCATGACCGACAATCGACGGATGTTCTCGTCTGCAGTGCGCCCTGTGACTGTGTCCCATCCCAGCGTGTAGTGAGCACCACGTCGGCCCTCGCGGTCGAAGAGGAACACGAGCCGGTCATCGCTATCGGCACCGCCAGCTGTCAAAATGTCGGTCTTTCTGACAGTGCCAGTTGCGGCCCCCACAATGTACGTCGAGCTTGCGGAGGGGCTCGTGTGACCTCGAATCACCGGCACCCGAAAGGCATGAGAGCCGTCAATCACACCTTGAAGAAGATTCTCACCAATCTCGGGGTCCGAGTATGACAATGCCACTGCAAAAGATGTGGGGACCCCACCTGCTGCATAGATGTCCATCACATTCGCAAGGACGACATTGAATCCTGCAGCCCTAGGATGCTTCAGACACAGCTCCTGTAAGACAGAGTCCGTAGTGAGGAGAATGTAGTCCTCGCAGTCTGTACCGATGGTGGCTGAGTCCTCCCCCAATGAGTGTGGAAGTCCACCCTGGTACGACGCCTTCCGAAGCCTTCGGATGATCTGGGGGAGCACGTACTTCCGGGTGATGCCCTCGAAATTCTGGAGAAGACGGACGATCTCATCAAGACGCGACAACTGAGATCACTCTGCACACCTGACGGCCGACTACGGGCCAAGATAGCCTATGGCAAACTCGGCCTGATTGAGAATTATGCCGATTCCCAACAGGGACAGCCCAATCATGAAGAAGATTAGGGCCCGCATCTCAGGACGAATTTCCTCGAACAAGTCGCTCTCACCTTTCAAATGCGGAGGGCTACTGTAGCACTTATAGAGGTTGCGCATCGCTGGCCAGCGCCATCACCATGGGGCACGTGATGTGGTCGCTGAATCAAGCACAGCCACTACACGCCTAGGAAAATGCGATAATGCTCTCAGTCATTGTTCTGGTTTCGAGTCCCGGCTATTACTCCATTGTCATGGCTCCCACTATGAACATGACGGTATTCTTTGGCATTGGTGTGCCCCTCATTCAGCAGCACTTCGTGCCGATTGTAAGGGCCACAGCGTCCACAACAGGGCCCGTGACTGCAAGAACAGACAGAGAAGAATAGGGAGCCTCAAGAGCCAGCAGGCCCTGGGCTCCCGTCTTCAAATTCAGGGAGGTGCCCTAGCGCTCCCGTACACGAAGCTTCTTTGCAAGTCGCTCTGGGATTTCGTCGGGGTCGACAAAGTCCTCCGGAGGAACGACCACACGCGGCTTCGGCTTGGCAGCGGTCTTCTTGCACTTGCCGTCCTCCGTCATCTTTAGTTCTATGCAGACGCCGTACTGGCACCATGGACCGTCACACTCGTCGTCGACCCATGTGCACCAGATGACCTTCTTCCCACCTCTCCGACGAATCTTCAGTGCTGACGGTCGTTTGTCGCACCGAAAACTCTTGCAGAGAGGCGTACAGTCTGACAGACCAGAACTCATCTTGTTCACCATTTGGTTCGTCCTACACACTCTGTGCTACTCTTACTATCTCTTCCAAAGTCTTGTACCCGCCATCAAGAATCCGTATTCGCCTGTCAACCTGGGACCTCTGAAGGCGATACTCACCCGGTGAGAGGTCGCCAATCCTGCGTCTGGCCTCCAGCCTGCTGGCCTCCTTCTCAAGGGCACAGCGTGCCTTGGCCATAGACTTTAACCACTTTCTGGCGGTCTTCACCTGCTGCTTGATGGCACGTTTCAGATTCTTGGCCTCTCTCGACAAGGCGGACTTCTGCTCCCGGTAGACATCGGAATCAAGAGAGGATAATGCCTCGTCAAGCCGGGAGATCTTTGCCGTTGTTTCGTGCAGCTGCGACACGAGGACCTGCAGCGAGATTGAGGCCCTCGCCCTCAAGAGCTCCTCCTTTCGTTTCCGAACCCGTTCGAGCGAGTCTTTCAGCTCCTGCGTTCTTGTGGCCAATGCCTCTCGGTCAGCATTCTCCAGAGCAAGAGCCTGACGAGTGGCACGAATTGCCTCTATCAGCTCGTCAAGCTCGCCATCTATGATCTCAAGCTCCGAACGCGTGAGGAGAGCCGAGAGGTCCGCTGGGTTGACACCGTCAACAACGATGCCAAAGTCTGGCAGCTCTTCCTCGTTCCCAAGCGTTTCAAGGACCAAATGGGCCTGCAAGGATGAGCGGGGGTGGCTGCCGGCATCCTCAGCCTCTGGCATCAGTGGACTGCCGCAAGAAGAGCAGTAGCGGCCCAGTGGAACTCGGCGGCCACAGGCCGGACAGACAATGAGCGCCTTTGACATCACGACACTCCGCCATAAGATCATAGAAGAAGAGGCCAGTCAGGTGGCCTCCGCCTCACTCCAAGCAACGAGTCATGTCAACGTAGCAAGGCGAGCGGCCGCTTCATCCAGCTTGGCCTTTGTTGTGACGATTGTTTCTGCACCGTATGTCGGAAGGACCTTCAGCTCCTCCACAAGGAGAGCAATGGCCTTGACGGCATCAATCTCCTTCTTGTCCAGCGAGCCATCCGGGAATGTGATTGATGCCTCAATCCACTTCTCCTTAGTCTCATCTGCTGGAAACAGGCAGTAGATATAGTCCTCATTGCTACAGATGAACGAGGGGGTATGTTCCCAAGCCTGAGCCAGCAGGGCACCAAAGGCCTTCGCGTTCTCCGCCTTGTCTGCCATAGACCTTCACCAACAAGCTAGATGAGATTGACTGCACCTTGTAGGTATGCCTTATTTGTTTTGCTGGAGCGGCCTCTTGTGCGCGGCTAGGGCCGATGCCACACAAATGAGTAGTACACAATCTCTCCGTTCTCTTTCACTGTGGCAATGATGAACTTCTTGCGCACAGTGGTGGCCAAACGCCCAGCCCGCACGATATCAAGGGGGTAGACGCCTTTCCGCTGAGGAATCACGTGAACAAGGAAGGGTGCGTGGTCGATTCCCGGACCGTGTTCATAGACTGCGAAGTCGGTACCAAACTTGAGGCCCGGGCGAATCACAAACCCGCGGGCGCGGAGGTCAGAATACACCATAAAGCGATCTTTAAACTCGTCTGATCGTCTGAGGCCCAGCTGGATGAGGTCCTCCAAGGTGAGCATCCTGTCACTTAGCGGGTCGTGGACCTTGAGGCGATTCTTGCCGACAAGATAGGTGCACTCTAAGAGGGACAATTCCAGAGGCTTGTCAAACTCAGGTGACTTGGGCTTCCTGATACCCACTGGCTGACCGAAGTATCCGTTCGCGTACAGCTGGGTTCCGTGCTCGGGATTCCACACGATGCCCCGATCACCGACCAGCTCCGCCACTGGGGTTGCATCTGAGTCCATTGCCAAGGGTGCCACGCTCAGGCCACAGTCTACGTGTTGAGGGTGAGCGACAGACCGCGGATGGTGTTTGCTGCGTCCTCCGCGAAGTTGCTGACCTCTTCAAGCATGTTGACGAAATCGCGGACTCTTAGGATTGTCGCAAGCGGAAGTTTGCTGGGGTAGAGGGCAGCCCAGATGTCCCTCATGAGTACATCAATCTGTTTCTCCAAGTTGCAGATGTCGTAGGTCTTGGCCAAGGACTTCTCGATGTCAAGAGAGAGGAACCTCACCGCCTCGCGCTGGTGTGTGACAATCTCCAAGTACTTCACCCCAAGGTCGCCAATCTTCTCCTTGAGAACGCCCTCAGGGTTCCATGATGACATGAAGGCTGCAAGGTGATAGCATGCGATTTCAGCCCCGTCGACGAGCTTGTCGTTGTAGTGAACGAGGCGAAGAAGGTCCTCACGCTGCATCAGGGTTGTTGCGGACGCGAGCTCGTTGAGTATTGCACGCTTTAGATCATCACCCTTTTCTTCCAGATGAGTCACTTTCTCAAGCTCCTCAGTGCTGAGTGTCTTGCCCGACTCTAGCCAGTCTGCAATGGCACCTGCAACTATCTTGGTCGCCGACAGGGCCACCCGAAAGTGCTCGTCAAGCATCTTCGTGACATTGGCAAGCTCGCTCGTGATGAAACGTCCGTTGTCGAGTACCATGAATTCACACCCTGATGGATGCGTGGGCCAAATGGACGCCAGTTTTAAATCTTCTCAACAGCGAGTCTGCCGCAAAAGAGGTCGAGTCATGGAACCTTGGCAGGTAATTGTTGCATTGATTCAGGGGCTTGTTGAGTGGCTACCCATCAGTAGCGAGGGCCAAGCGGTGCTCTTCATCTACAACTTCGGTGATGTGCCCCCTGAGGCCCTGATCTCGGTGGTCGTGTGGTTGCACCTGGGGACCGCGCTGGCTGTCATCGTCAGGTATCCTCGAGACTTCATCCACATACTGACGCTACGTGACAGGAGGCTGTTCAGGCTACTGCTCATCGCCACACTCGCAACGGCAGTGACAGGAGTCCCT
>QMYR01000086.1 GCA_003662765.1 Candidatus Thorarchaeota archaeon | reverse complement strand
TTCTTCGACGTCGTCCTGTGAGCATTGCAGAGCTTGAGGCCACCCTAGACATTCCACCGAAGGATCTTCGCACTGCCATTCAGACTATGAAGAAATATCGGGTCGTCACTGAGAAGCGTAGAAAGGGTCCGTCTGGCGAATACGACAAGTGGCTGTTCTTGCTCAATGACATTCGCGTACGGTTGTTCTTCCCAGAGTATTTCCTGCAGACTCTGGTTACAGACTTGGAGAAGAATCCCGATGACCCTCGGGCTCGCCAGCTTGTCCAGCACCACCTTCGTCTACTGCGCGACAACTTTCCAAGATGAATACTGGTCGTATCCCGAATGTGAAACTGGTCTGCTACGTTAGTGCGTCAATCTACGAGAAGTCTGTTTCCGAAACCAGAATGAAGAATGACTTCCGTTTTCCAAACGTTTGACGTACTCTGACAAGTAAGGTTCATATGTGAATTCGTTTTCAATCTAGATGTGGCTCTGAAGAGAGTCACACTGAAGCTCAACGCCAAGATGCGCGAACTCCCCGTCGGAAACTCGCATACCCAACTTGGTCCCTACACTGAGTTTCTAGCATTGGTCCCCTTGCAATACTTGCGCATACTGAGTTTTTCCGCGCGTCTTGACGAAGAGCTGGTCCACGTGACCTGCGGATGCGGGAGGTTCGCCCCTGAAACGGCCTTTGTGCCGGCGAACCCCGCCTCCCAATCTTGTTAGAACTATAGTGTGTCAGTTATGGCACTGTATCTTGTTATGCAGATGCATCTTTCATGTCCGTGCTGAGCCGCTATTCCACCAGTTTCTTTGACAGCCAATGGCGCTTGTACCGTTGCCCAAAACCTATGGCCTCGTACATTCGAATCGCAGCCGTGTTCGTGCTGTCTACAACAAGCTCGGCCTCTCGCATTCCCATCCTCGCAGCACGGTGCATGACAGTTGTGCATAGCGACCGCCCGAGACCCCGACCTCTGTGCTCTGGTACGACACCAATACCGTGGATTAGCAGACGTTTTCCAACCGATGGGTCTGCTGAGTGCATCACAAGACCTAGGCAGTACCCAACGGGTTGATTGCCCTTCATGGCAAAAACGGCTAGACCGTTTCTCAGATCACCCCTCTTTCTCATCTCCACCAAATACTCTCCCGTGACGGGCCGGTACCGAAACTGTCCCTCGAAGATTGCGTTTTGAAGAGCAGCCCATTCCTCGGCTCTCTCGTCCGGAATGTCAATGATTGTGTACTCCTGGGGTGCGCCGAGTGCCCTGACAGAGTCTAGACGGTGGTGCATCATCTTTAGCCAAGTCCACTCCACTGAATACCCTCGTTTAGTGGCAAATCGAAGAGCCTCTGGTCTGTATGATGGCACATTGCCCTCGGCCCATGATAGGCCTCGTTGCACAACCATGTCTTCTATGGTTGAGAGCAATCTTGATCCGATGCCTATTCTTCTGGCTGCCGGGTGGACCATGACCGAAACATACCCCATGTCGGGTCTCGCGCTCTCGGTCACAATGCCCATGCCCACCAGTCCAAGCTCTGGGGTTGTGGCCGTGGCCACATCATCCTCTGGGTCAATCCTCAGGCGTTCGTAGCTTCGTCTGAAGTACTCCCCGTCCAAGTCCACATGGTCTGGATTGTCCGGTCTGCTTGTTGCATTGTACAGTGCTGCTATGTCTTCAAACATATCCGGGTATCCCGGCCCAAAGGTCACCTCGGAGTAGTTCGCCATCTGTGCGTCCTCAAGCCACAGTCGGACAGATTGCCTTATTACTGCCACCACTTTCTGTCGTATTCGTACATGAATCATTAATTTGGCTTCGAGTGGGAGCCACATAGAGAAATGAGTCCCGGTGAGCATCTTTGATTCACAACACCTTCCTCGTCCGCGAATCAACAAGCGAGGTGCTGGCCTCTACACGGTACTGGCCCGTAGAGGTCGAGGAGGCAGACCTCAAGGAGTTTGTTGCGACGCGGGCGGAACTCCGCAAGACTGACACCAGCCTGCAGGAGATTCCGCTCATTATTGGTGACAACAAGTTTCACGGCTGGTCTTGCGGCGACGACCTTCTCCTGGTCTTTGTCACGGACACGCGTGAGGACGAGCACGGAATCTTCGAGCGAATGGAGAAGGCCTCCGAAACAATACGCAAGAAGATCAAGAAGGACGGTCTGGAAGAAACTGTCAATGAGTACGAATCGCTCATTGAACCGTCTGTGATAACCCGCCTCAAGATTGCTCTTGTCGGGGAGGGTGGCGTTGGAAAGACTACGACTTTGCATCTCCTGCTTGGTGACAAGCCGCCTACTCAGTACGTCCCGACAATCGCACTCAATCTCGAAACCGTAGAGAACATACGTTTTGGCAACTATTCATTGGTCCTCTGGGACTTTGCTGGCCAAGAGCGCTTTAGGAACTTGTGGCGATTCTATTTCCATGGTGCCGATGTCATCTTCCTAGTCTGCGACTCCACGCTGAGAAATGTGCTCATCAGCAAGGACATCCTGAAGCTCATCCGTCGTGACGCACCCAAGGTGCCAGTGTTTGCACTGGCAAACAAGCAAGACCTTCCGAATGCGATGAAGCCCGAGGTCGTGCAGAAGATACTGGGCATTCCCACGTACCCCATGGTCGCCATTGACAAGGAGCGCCGCGATGAGATGCTCAGAATACTCATGAACGCTGCTGCACAGTACGTCGGCGTTGCTCTGCCGGACCTTCCAACATCCGAACTCCTTCGCTTCAGTGATGAGGCTGCTCGGAAGGCCGCCGAGATTGAGAGCTTGAGAGCAAAACCTCGACGTGAAGAGGAACCTACCGAAGAGGAAGAAGAAGAGATAGATGAGGACTTTGAGATCGACGATCTTGAAACAATAGAGATAGTCGAAGAGGTTCTCATCGACGAGGACGGGCACATTGTCGAGGAGCCCGGCGAGTACGAGATAGTAGAGGAGATTATTGAAGAGGTCGAGGACGAGCATGAGACTGAGGAAGAGGCACCGGCCGGAGAAGAGATAATTGGGATTGTGGACGAGTCACCCGCGAAAGCGGTTGCGGACATCATTGAAGATGTGGATGAAACAGGCTCCGAAACGTCTGCCCAGAACACTGAGCCACTAACTGTGACAGCCTCGGCCGCAGATGGAAGTCGCGAGATGGCGAAGGCCATAATCTCTGAGCGCCTAGATGCCGATGATGTCATCATCGAAGAGGAGCTAGACACCATGGCCGATGAGTCGTTGGACAGTGCCCTCAAGGCACTCGACTCCGATGAAGTCGGCGAAACAACAATGGATGCGCCTCCGCCGACAGTACGTGAAGAGGAACTTGCGGATCTTGACAAGATACTGGGTCTTCTCGATGACAAGCCCCAGAAACCGCAGGAGGAAGAAGATGACGCTGGCCCTCACTCAGTGGATCAGCAGGCGATTGATGATTTGGAGCGTGCCATTTCGTCCGGATCGGATAACCACGACGAAGAGGAATGAGCCAGTACTTTTCGCAACACTGATTTGGCTATCCTTCCTGCTTCCCCTTGGCGTTTCCTGTGAAGATTGCCGATGTTGAAATTGGAAAGAACGTGCCCGAGATTGTTGTGAGAGTGATATCCGTCGCACCGCCACGCATGATTAGCACGCGTTCGGGACGGAAGACACAGCTCACGGAGGTGCTTGTCGGTGACGAAACCGGCACTGCCGTGTTGAGTCTATGGGGCTTTGGTAGCGCATCAAGCCTGTCCGCAGGCAAGGTGATTCGGATTATTGACGGCTGGGCAAAAGAGTGGCAGGGAAAGATGCAGCTCTCTCTCGGCCGATCGGGCCGGCTCGAGGAAGTCAACGACACTGGTGAGATTCCCGAGATTACCGAATTGCTCAATAGGACGAACAGACCTGACTCATCTTGACCGTCCCCGACAACGCAGGTGCTGGTCGCCATGGTTCAGGCTTACCTCTCCGGACCTATTATCCACGACGACCTTCGTCGTGACGAATTCTATCACGTGGTCGTTGACACCCTTGAGAAGAACGGTGTGACTGTCTTTGCTCCGCAGTTTCTGCCGAAGGCCTCGCCGCGTGAGATATACCTTCGTGATGTTCGGGAGGTACGGGTCAGCGACTTTCTGGTGGCTGAGGTCAGTAACCCTTCTCTCGGAGTCGGCATGGAGATAATGCTGGCCATCGAGCTCGTCATTCCTGTGTTGCTCTTTCGACATACTCAATCCAAGCCGTTGTCGCACATGGTTCGCGGTGCTGATGGGAAGGCCCTTTTCGAATACGAAACCATGGACGATGTTCGACGCATACTGAATGGCATCACATACGACTCTCTTATTGTTCATCCATGTCCCTCTTGCGACTCTCAAGTGGCTGAGGTCGATGAGGAGGGTCTCAGATGTGTCGGTTGCGGCAGTAGATTCACAGTGGAGTGAGCCCATGGCAGGGAGTGCAGGCGGCTCAACTACGACCCGCGTTGTGCTTCTTCTGTTCCTCTCCGTTTCGATGGTCTCCAGTGCAAGCATCTTGATTCGGTTCAGTACATCTCCTCCGCTTGTGATAGTATTCTGGCGCACATTTCTGGGGGCAGTCTTCATGGCCGCCATAGGTCTCACTCATGGTGACCATCGGTCTATCTCTAAAGAGCGGCTTCGGACGGATTGGATGTGGCTGCTGATCATTGGTGTGATTCTCTCACTCCACTTCTCTACGTGGTTCACATCGCTCTTTCTCACCACGGTCGCTGCGAGTGTGGTCCTTGTTAACATGTCCCCGCTCTTGACTGGGATTCTCTCCACAGTCGTAATCGGGGAGTCCCTCCGTCGTCGGTCTTGGGCGGGAGTTGTGATTGCTGTTCTCGGGGCCGCATTTCTTGCTTGGAGTGACCTCGCAGCCTCGGGTCCGGGCGCTCTAACCGGTGATATTCTCGCGCTACTCAGCGCACTGTTTCTCGCACTATACTTCATTGGAGGGCGCAGGCACGCTGGAGGGCTCCCGATAACGGTCTACACATCGGTTGTGTATCTTGCTGCAGCTGCGACAACGTTCTGTTTCTGTGTCGCCCTGGGCATCAATGTGATCGTCCTTGATGCCCGAGAGATGATAATCTTTCTCGCCCTCGCCCTCTTTCCAACTGTCTTGGGCCATTCTGTCAACAACTATGTACTGACGCTTGTTCCTGCTTACGTAGTGTCTGCTGCTGTCTTGGGGGAGCCCGTGGGCGCCACCCTGCTGGCTGTCGTCTTTCTGAGCGAGATTCCATCGCCATTGACATTGGTGGGCTTCGTCATCATCATGCTCGGGATAGGCCTGGTCATGCTGGACTTGGCCAGACACGAAGGCGACGTACTATCCCTTGATGACCCCAATCGGCCTTAGCTTGACGACCTTTGTCGCAATACCAACGGCGTCTGATACCCGGACGACCTCATCGACATCCTTGTACGCACCTGGGGCCTCTTCTGCGATTCCTACGGCCTTGGGCGACTTGACGATGATTCCCTCGCGTGCCAGCTTGCGTTGAATCTCCCGCCCATGAAATATGGACTTGGCTTTTCTGCGGCTCATGAATCTGCCAGCTCCGTGAGCTGTGGAACCAAAGGACAGGTCCATTGCTCGCTCGTTGCCCACCAGAATGTAAGACGCGGTTCCCATTGTCCCCGGGATTATGACTGGCTGACCGATGTCCTTGTACTTGCTTGGGGTTTCAGGATGACCCGGTGGGAAGGCTCGTGTGGCACCCTTTCTGTGAACAAGCACCTTTCTTCTCTTGCCATCAATGTCGTGTTCTTCGACCTTGCCCATGTTGTGGGCCACATCGTAGATAAGGTGCATGTCGAGATTCTCAGGGTCCTGGCCAAATACGCAGCCGAAGACCTCGCGCGTCCAGTGCATCATTGCCTGTCTGTTTGCCCATGCGAAGTTCGCCGCAGCACTCATGGCACCAAGATACGCTTGCCCCTCTGGTGATGTTGTGGGTGCGCTGCACAGTTCCCTGTCGGGAACATCAATGTTGTACTTGCGCATGGCCTGCGTCATGTTCTTGATGTAGTCACTACATACCTGGTGGCCGAGACCTCTTGAACCGCTATGAATCATGACAGTGACCTGCCCAACATGGGTGATCCCCATGGCCTTGGCAGCTCTCTCATCGTAGATTTCGTGAACCACTTGAACCTCCAAGAAATGGTTGCCCGAACCAAGCGTACCTACCTGGCTCTTTCCTCGACTCTTGGCCTGACCCGAAACCTTCGAGGCATCAGCAAAGGGCAGATTTCCTCCAGCCTCCGTGTGCTCAAGGTCTTCCTCCCACCCATATCCGTTCTCTATGGCCCACCTAGAGCCGCCCTCCAAAACTTCGTCAACACCACTTGATCCCTGAAGATGGATCTTGCCTGTCCTACCAACACCGGTAGGGACGTCCGCAAACAGCTGGTCTATCAGCTCATGAATCTTCGGTCTTACATCAGCCTCGTCGAGATTTGTTCTCAGTATCCTAACACCGCAGTTTATGTCATAACCAACGCCGCCGGGAGATATCACACCGGTTTCGTAGTCTGTTGCCGCCACGCCTCCTATGGGGAATCCGTACCCCTGATGGCCATCAGGCAAGATTATGCTCCTCTTGTAGATACCCGGCAAGCAAGCCACGTTTACTCCCTGCTCAAATGTCGCATCCTGTCGCATCTTCTGGATGAGAGCATCCGAACCATATATGGTGACGGGCACCTTCATACACGGCTTTGTTCCCTTCGGAATCTCGTAGATGTTCTCGGCGACTCTCTTTACGTTCATCTCGTCCACATCCTTCCGCGGACGCCCCAGTTTCGACAATTGCTATAAGGCTTGTGACATGATGCAGTTAGCGTCCCTCGAAGAGGGACTTGGTCGTCCGATACTGAAAGGAGGTTGATTACCAAGGTGCCTACTGTAAGGCTCACTGCAATGGTCACGTCGCACGGCTGAAGCTGCAAGGTCAAACAGGAAGACCTCACCCGGCTCCTACAGGCCGCTGGACTCCTACCACCTGATGCAATGTGCCATGGCAACATCGGGGACGATGCTGTCGTTCACGTCGTGAACGACGAGCTCGCAGTGGTCGAGAATGTCGATGTGTTCACGCCGATTCATGACGACCCCTACATCCAAGGCAAGATTGTTGCCTGTAACGCCACAAACGATGTCTTCGCTATGGGTGTCGAGGACATTGTGTCATTACAGGCATTCTTGGCGTTCCCGATAGAACTGCCGGAGGATATTGTCATAGGTGTCCTGAAGGGAATGAGCGACTTCATGAAGGAACTGGGCGCGGATGTCACGGGCGGCCAGACCATTAAGAATCCGTGTCCAGTACTAGGCGGCATCTGTCTGGGTGTCACACACCCCAGATTCTTGGTCTATTCCTCGGGCGCAAGACCCGGTGACACTGTCCTACTGACGAAGCCTCTCGGCATTCAACCCGCGATGCGCTCCTACAGGGATCTGAAGGACGACAAGCGAAACGCACTCTTGGAGCGATTCAGCGAAGCCGAGCTGGTGAGGATGCAAGAAGTGGCAGTCCGGGTGATGACCCGTAGCAACCTTGAGGTCGCTCGCTTCATGAGGGAGGTGGGCGCTCATGCTGCAACTGATGTGACAGGATTCGGCCTGTTGGGCCACGCGCAGAACGTGGCGGTTCTGAGCGGTGTTGACATTCGCGTGCAGAGAGTTCCTGTGATTCGCGGCACCTTGGAGCTGGCGCGGTTCTTCGGGCATCGCCTGGCTGAGGGCTACGGGGCTGAAACCGCCGGTGGGATGCTGGTATTCCTGCCTCAGGACGGTGGCGAGCGGTTTGCAGCCCTGCTCGAAGAGCATGGTCTTCCATGTTGGACCATCGGCGAGGTGACACGGCAATCTGCTGCACCTCGCGCCTACTTGGCCGACGATGTTCAGTTTATTGAGACCGAGTTCCCGTGATGCCGTCGTAAACCTGCGGGCCTGACGGTGGAGGATTGCCGCTGCGAGCGGCCGGTCTCTCTCATTGATCACCGTGACTGTGCTTCAGTTCGTTTGCTGTGCTCTGGCCAAAGTCACTGCAGAATGTGATACAGCTTATCGATAAGTCTGTGAATGTCCTTGAGGGGGGCTAGGTCAATTTCAGGGTCAATGAACCTACGAAGCACCGCAATCTCGTTCTCATCTAGGTCGTGAAAGAGCCAGAAACTGTGACTATTGGCCAATCGACTTTGCGACAACATAATTCACTCCACGCCGATATCTCACTATATAATTCGTGTTATGTCGATATAACTTCTTGCGTTCGGAAATGACGAAGTGCGTTTCGGCACGCTCTAAATGGCCGAGTGGGCCTCATACGCAACGACAAATCATTTAACATCCGACATCCTACGGCACCACAAGGCGCCTTGAGCGCAGGTACGCAGGTGCAGGCGAATGAAGATCGTTGTCACAGGCCCGTATGCATCAGGAAAGAGTCTGTTGATCCACAATATCACAAGGGGCGCATGTATTAACATTGAGCGGAGCGGCACAACAATCGCTATGGATCACGGAGTGGCCGACATTGACGGAATGAGCGTCTTCATGTTTGGTACCCCGGGACTCTTGCGCTTTCGAACCATGCGAAAGATACTCAGCTCTGGTGCTGATGGGATAATCTTTGTTGTCGACTCGGCTGACAAGGAGTCCGACGCGCGCGCAAAACTGTTCTTTAGGGAGATTGCGTTCTTCTTGCCCGGCGTACCGTGTGTGGTCGCGGCAAACAAACAGGACCTTGATGAAGCACGGCCTGTGGACAAGCTCCGTGAGAACATGCGGTTCCTAGCTGGGGTTCCTGTGATTCCCTGTTCTGCTGAAACCGGGCTGAATGTTGACAACATGCTCCGAACGCTCTTGTACTTGACCATGATGCAGTGGAGTTCTGTCTTCGCGAAGTTCGCCGAGCACAGCGGAAAACCTGATGGACTACAACAGCTCATGAGAGATCTCAATATGGAGCGAGAACAGGCCGTGGGCTATCTCCGGCGGTTCGAGTTGAGAAAACTGCTTGAGGTGCGTCTTGGAGACGAGCAGTTTACGGTGCGCGACGAGGTCCGCCCGCTTCTTAAGAACCCGGCACTTCTGCTCAGACATGGCTAGTGCTGCCATGCAGAAAGAGTCAAAAGCCGTGCCCGCCGGCCATGTCAAGTTATCCGATTGAGGTGCGCGCCGTGGCCGAAGAAGAATACACAGAGGAAATCGATCCCGCAGAGGTTCTCGAGATGGCAGCTCGAGCAAAGGCATCTGGAGACCTCGCTATGGCAGCCCGGATGTTCAATACAGCCGGCAACATCTACATGTCTGTGGCAGAGTATGAGGAGGCACTGCAGGCCTTTCAGGAGTCTCTAGATCTCTACAGGCAGGCCGGAGATGAGGTGGGAGCTGCGGATGCTCTTTACAATCTGGGCGTGGCGCTCATCAATCTCGAACGCTGGGCTGATGCTGCGGCGACGTGCGATGAGGCAGTGAAGCTCTTTCAAAAGATATCCAATGATGCGGGTTCAGCCGATGCGCTCTACGGCTTGGCTTTGGCCAAACTAGGCATGGGCGAGTTCGATGAGGCGATGTCCCTATTCAAGAAGGCCCAGCGCGCCTACAAGGCGCTTGGTAATGAACAGGGTGTGGCCACGATTGTCATGGACATGGGCAACGCATATGCGGACCGCGAGGACTGGGTCAATGCTGAGAAGTCCTTCAAGAAGGCGTTGAAGATATACCAGGAGCTCTGCGACCCCGCCGGCATCGCAGACGCCTACTCGCTGATAGGCGACATCGCAGAGATCAATAACAATCAGCGTAAAGCGGCTGAGTCGTTTGTGGAGGCGGCCGAGCACTATCTGAAGGCAGACCTAGCGGATGTCGCGAGAGAGGCCGTGGAGCGAGCTGAGAGCAAATTATGGGACATCCCCAAGTCGACGCGTCGTCGTCTGCGGAAGCGCATAGACGACATAATCGACGCATTACCGGAGGAGACCGCCCCATCTGATGACGACGAGGGTTTCGATGACCTCTTAGATTTCGACTCAGCCGAGTGAGAGCTAACAATCGTGGAAAACTCTATTTGAACTCGGCCCAGTCTTAAGGACACAGTTTCCGCAGGAGTGCCACTGACTTGAACCGGGCCTTTACATCAGCTAGTGTAGTAGTCCTTGTGCTCTCTGTGCTGCTGGT
>QMYR01000085.1 GCA_003662765.1 Candidatus Thorarchaeota archaeon | reverse complement strand
TTCACCGAGGCACGGGCAGCTGCAGCCGGCCTCGTGGGCATACCGGACATGCAGTTCCTCATCGAGTTCGTCAACGAAACGTTTGGCGGTCCGCCAGATGGAGACTTCTCTCTGGCATCTGAGGAGTCGATGTCATCGTTCCTGATATCCCAAGCTCCTGACATCGAAGGACCACTTGCAATCGGGGCGGTAGGTTACATTGGTGACCAAGTCGTATCGTCGACTACAGAGAGCCTAAGTGTGAGATCCCTGGTGGGTGCAACATCCTTCAGTCCAAGTACGGAAGGAGTTTCAGTGGTGCTTGTGAACCTTCCAGACTTTGTCAACATCACATCTGTGACACCCTTCGAAGAGAACCACACAATGATTGACAACGGCATTGTGCTCTGGAACGCCACGTGGTACGGCACCCAGGACGACTATGTAATCAGTTTCCAGAGTGACGAGTTTCCGCCTCTCGTCACCGTTTCTCGAACCTTCTCGCCAGAGTCCACTTCACCAGGTGGCTCCGTCCAAGTGACTGTCACTGTCACGAATGAGGGCGAAACGGCAATTGACAACGTGCAAATTGTGGACGACGGTATCGGTGACATCTATACGACCATAACGATCTCTGGTACGACTTCAACAACGGTGCCGTCCCTTGGACCGGGTGAGTCAGCGACGATCACGTATACGGTGACCTTCCAGAACGAGGGTTCGTACACGTTCCCCAAGGCCTCAGTGACGTACGAGTACCAGAGTCGAACATACACCAAGACCACCACAGCCGATGGATACACGGTGGTGCAGGATGTCGGCGGCCTTGCCGGCGAGATGATCTCCGACGGCTGGCCATACACCGGTGGTATCCTCGGTCTCATTGCCCTCCTAGGAGTAGTCCAAGTCGTAAACCTGGCCAAAGGAATGAAGGGTGGCGGCTCCTACCAAGTGTAAACTCAGCGGATGAGGTGACAGCTCCCCTGCGGGGCTCTCCCTCCTCCTTCTATTCTTTCTTGCGCACCTTTATGTGAAACACTTGACACATATCGCCCGACAGATCATGACGCTGCGAGAGAAGCTCAACGGGTTCTTGCGACTGCCTGACAGATTCTTCGGCATTCCCGAGCCGGAAGACCATGTGGACCCAGATGTCGGTGTGTTAGGGGTCCCGTATGACCTGACCTCCGGCTATGCGCCAGGCTGCAGGTTCGGGCCAGATGCAATCAGACGTGCAACCACAGCGGTCAGGTCACACAGTCAACCGCCGGTGGTCAGAGAATCAAGATACGTTCGCAGACCGCTGCTGACTGAGAGTCTCGCCCTTGAAGACATTGGGGACTTGGAGGTCGACCTCAGACTTCCCGAGGCAGCAATGTATGATATCTCAGACGCTGTCTACAGGCTCGCACCGCATGAGTCCCATCTGTTGTTCTTGGGGGGAGATCACTTCATCACTTATCCGCTCCTCAAGGGCCTCACGCGCGGCCGCCCCGGTGTGTACGGCCTTGTTTGGTTCGATGCACATGCCGACTTCTACGCAGACTACGGCGGCTACAAGCTCTCTCATGCCACATCTCTGCGCCGCATAGTAACGGACGGAATCGTCAGCCGAAACAATATCATCGCCCACGACCTCAGAGCGGCGCTTCACGACCAAGTGGAGGAGCTCTTTGAAGAGAAAGAACCCGTCGTCCGTGACTTGGACTCATTCCGAGAGTCTGTGCAAGAGCTGGCGCAACGTGTAGACTACATCTACGTGACAGTCGACCTCGATGTTCTCCGACCCGAGGTCGTCCCAGGGGTGTCTCACCCTGAGAGCGGCGGTCTGACGCCTGAGGAACTATTCAAGTTTCTGAGAGCGTGCTTCGAAACCGGCTCGGTTCGCTATGCAGATGTGGTCGAGCTCAACCCGTTGATTGATCACAGCGGCCTGGCTGCGATAACGGCTCGTGATGTCGTGAAAGAGATTCTGGCTGGGTTCGCTCTTCAGAAGACTCTTTAAGGCGAGGGGCACGCGTTCTGGTTCGCGAACGCCTGACAGATTCGTGGGCACAGGTTAACTTGTGAGGACAAGACAATGGTTGACTACGATGTTGTGATAGCCGGTGCTGGCTCGGCAGGCTCAATCACCGCTTACACTCTGGCCAAGCGTGGCCATTCCGTGCTTCTGGTGGACAGAAAGAGTCGCGAGATGATCGGGTTCAAGACATGCGGCGACGCTCTGGGAGCCCATCACCTGAGAACGCTCGCGGATCTAATCCAGCTCCCGAGTGTACCGAGAGATGTCATTGAGTATGATGTCAATGGAATAGACCTCATCGCACCGGACATGGAACACCGGTTCAGGATGGCTGGACCCACGACCAATGGATATTCCTTCAACCGCCACAAGTTCGGCCAGTGGCTTGTCGGACTTGCAGAGCAGGCGGGTGCTCAGGTCATGGCGTCGACGCGGGTCAAGGGCCTCGTTCTCGAAGGGGGCAAGGTCGCTGGGGTAAAGATACGCTCTGAGAACAGTGACGCCGACCGAGTCGTAAGGGCACACATCATCGTGGACGCCACAGGGGCGACGGGCATGCTCCGCAGGCAGCTTCCGGAGGGAACCCCTGTCGAACGCACCATCGAGAAGATTGACCAGATGGTGGCATGGCGTGATGTATACGAAACGCCGGAGTACACATTCGAAACCCCCGACATCCTTGAGATTTACTGGAATCAGGAGAAGACGCTTGGCGGCTACACGTGGGTGTTTCCGCAGGGACCACACAGAGTCAATGTCGGCCTTGGCTACATGATGCTACCCGGACACAAGACGCCGAAGGAAGTGTTCGACGACTTCGTGCGCTCGACCTGGGACTTCATGAAGACAGACCTAGTGACACTTGACAGCAGCGGAGGAATTGCTCCCGTCCGTCGGCCCATTGATACGATGGTGGACGATAACTTCATGCTCGTGGGCGACGCGGCCTGTCAGGTGAACCCGGTTCATGGTGGAGGGATTGGCTCCTCAATGTTGGGTGGTGCCCACGCCGGCATCGTCGCGTCTGAGGCTCTTGAGCGAGGCGACACGTCAATCGAGTCGCTATGGGACTATAACCCTCGCTACATGCAGAGCTATGGAATCAAGCAGGCGTCGCTTGACATCTTCAGATGGTTCCTGCTTAACGTGACGAACGAAGACATCAACTTTGCATTCAAGAAGGAAATCATCAAAGGTTCGGACTTGCTCGCCGTCAGCATGACCGGTAAGATGGACATAGGTAAGGGAGAGAAGTTCAGGCGACTAGTTGCAGGTTTGGGAAAGATACCCCTGCTGATGAGGATAAACAAGGTGGCTAAGCTTATGGAGGATATCAAGGCGGTCTACGCGGACTACCCCGGGTCGCCGAAGGGTCTCCCTGCTTGGAGGGAACGACTCTGGCCCATCTACGAAGAGGCCAAAAGAACTTGAGAGCTACCTCAGAGGGGGACAGTAGCGGAGGAAGAAGGCACAGCCACGTAGGAAACTCCACTGGAGATCTTCCTGTGCGCGTCGTGCGGCTGTCGGTCGGAACGCTGACTCAGATCTTCGACGGAGTCGAGCATGTCCCTGTAAGGTGCACCACGGCATATCTGATGACCTACAGACGGGCCAAGTGCACCGCAAACTGTGCGTTCTGTCCGCAGGCGCGGGAGAGCAACAGCTCGGCCGACCTGCTCTCGCGAATCTCATGGCCCGAAACCGACCTCGAGTCGGCCCTTGATGCTCTGCCTGAGGCAGAGGGCTTCGAGAGAGTTTGCATCCAGTGCCTTAACTATCCCAGAGTCGTGGAGGACGTTGTATATCTAGTCCAGCGCATAAGGTCCGTAACCGACCTTCCAATCTCCATTGCCATCGGACCTATCTCCGAGCAGCAGATGGAACGACTACGTACCGCAGGCGTTAACAACATAGGAATTGCACTCGATGCTGCCACGCCCGAGATCTTCGATAAGGTGAAAGGAAGGGAGCGTCGTTCGAGCTACACATGGGAGAAGCACATCTCTGCGCTTCGGACCGCTCTTCGAGTGTTCGGCAAAGGACATGTGACAACACACTTGATCATCGGACTTGGCGAGTCTGAGAGCGAGGCACTATGTTTTCTGAAACAGATGGGGAGAATGGGCGTGACAGTGGGACTCTTCGCCATGACAGGGGTCAAGGGGACGGCACTTGAGGACATGCCGCCACCTCCTCTGCCAGTCTACAGGAGAGTTCAGGTGGCAAGATACATCTTAGCAAACAACATACTTTTACCAGAGCAACTCTACATCAATGAGAGAGGGACGATCGCAGTAGACATCGCCCCTGAGAAGCTAAGAGAGATTCTGGCAACAGGCGAGGCGTTCCAGACAAGTGGCTGCAAAGGGTGCAACAGACCCCTGTACAACGAGCGTCCGTCTGGCCCGCTATACAACTACCACCGCCCTCTCACGCAGGAAGAGATAGAGCAGGCAATACGCGAAACGGAGTTGGTCTAAATGGACGAGATGCGTTTCATCGACCTTGAGAGTCATGAGGCTGCTATGAATATGGCCATTGATGAGGCCATCATGCGAACGATGGAGAAGGGGGCTGCTGTACCTACACTGCGAATCTACCGTTGGAAACCGTCTGCCGTTTCGATAGGGACGTTTCAGAGCATGAAAGAGGAAGTGGACATCGCGTACTGCCAGATGCACGGTGTTGACTTCGTACGTCGCATAACTGGAGGGGGGGCGGTCTATCACGACTACGAGGGGGAGATTACCTACAGCATCATTCTGCCCAAGGATCATCGACTCGCTCCGAAGGACATCATGCAGTCGTACAAGGTCTTATGTCAGGGTATTGTGTCTGCTCTCGACTACCTAGGAATCAAGGCGGAGTTCAGGCCTGTCAACGATATAGTTGCCAACGGGAAGAAGATCTCCGGAAGCGCGCAGACACGACGATTTTCCTGCCTACTCCAGCACGGGACGACTCTGTTGGACCTCGATGTCAGAGAGATGTTCTCCGTTCTCAAGGTGAGCAAGGAGAAGATATCTGACAAGATGATCAGCGATGTGAAGGAACGAGTGACCTCGATACGTGACATCAAGGGTGACAATGTCGGCATTCAGGACCTCCGGACGGCACTCATTGAGGGCTTTTCCAAGGCCCTTCGGGTCGAGCTTGTACCCGGTGCCCTCTCACAGGCGGAGTGGGAACTCGCCCAGAAGCTGGCGGAGAAATACTCGAGTGACGAGTGGAACTTCAAGAGGTGACTCCATGTGTATACCTACGCATACAAGGTTCCCGGGGGCAAACTCCTCAAGGTGGCAGTAGAGGTGACTGATGACCACATAACCAATGTGAGGTTCACTGGCGACTTCTTTCTTCATCCCGAAGATGCACTTGAGATGATCGAGGCGAAACTCGAAGGCATCAAGGTGGACTTGAAGGCCGTGCAGACCGTGGTTGAGAAGACGTTCGAAGAGGAGGGCGTCGTTGCAGTGGGGTGCCAGCCCAGAGACTTCGCACAGATCATAGTGCAGGCTGTACGAGGTGACCGTGCCCCAGGAACATGAACAACGCACTCCGGTAGACTTCAACGTGGGATGCAGGTCTGAAGTGGAATCCGAAAACTGTATCTAGGGGCGCGCGTCCATGCGGGCTGGTGACCTATTTGTTATGAGTGACTCGCGACTACGTTCATGTTGACCGTGTTGCCAGCCCGTGGTTGATAGAACGATTTGTAGATGCCCGTGCGCAGTTCATCTTCCTACCACGTGACGAGATCAACCAGTTCGTCGAAAAGACGGGCGCAATACCGTTCGATACAGGCACTGGCATTGAGCTTGACCACCACGAGTGTGACGGAGAGAAGCACTGCACCTTTGATGCAATAGCAGAGAAATATAGTTTCACCGACGACCCGGCGTTGGAAAGACTACGCAAGATCGTGAGAGCCGCTGATACAGGCGGAATCAACGAAGAGCCTCGCGCATGGGCTCTTGAGCTGGTGGCCGTAGGTGCGCCTCTGATAGTCGAATCAGACCATGAAGCCCTCGAACTCGAGTTTCCAGTCTACGACGCACTATACGCATACTTCCAATGTGAGATAGTCAGAGAGAAGTATGCAGACGAGATGAGAAAACTCCGGTCACGCGCGGAGAGGCAGGAGTTCGCAAAGAAGATGGCTGAACTGAAGACTAGAATGCTAAGACCCATTCAGGGAAAGACAACATAGCAAGGTCAATCTCGCGATGTAATAGCCGAGCGCTGCGTGCAGAGGCCGTTTCGCCGCTGCGCCCCCTTTCAAGCAGGGCCATTGGGACGCGACCCTGAGTTCCATACCTGTGATGCTGGCCGGCAGCGATAGAGAGACCACGGTACATCTGCGCACGATGTTGATATGCAAGTGTAGAAAGCATATAACCACGGCCAGTCGAACTGTGACCATATCGGCATCAAACAACCAAGTCCGGACATGTGGAACCCCAGCCTGCACTCTGGCGATACAAACACAAGTTTCATAACAATCATATCCACACAGGACATGGAGAGTAGCAGCATGGAGCACGCACCGGTCCCAGAGCCCAAGAAGAGAGAAGTCGGAACCAAGGACAATAGTGGGCTCCTTCCTCCGCACGTAATAGCATGGATACTGGAGTTGGCAGTAGACATGGGGCCCGGCACCGAGGACCTATCGACCAGTGTAGATGATGTGCTCTATGGAAGAAACGCCATCCAAAGGAACAATGATAGTTTTTGACAGCTCGTTCTTGATTGCTCTGCTCAACAAAAGGGACAGCTACTACCATAGTGCATTACGTTTCTTGGACGATATGGCAACATTCGACTACGGCAGCAGAGTCACAATTGACTACGTACTGGACGAAGTCTTGACACTAATCTGGAGCAGTACGCTAGATAAGAATCTAGTCAAGCAGGCTTATGACTTGATATGTGCAACACCCGAGTTTCTTAGGTGCTATAGAGTCGAGGTGGAGATTCTGCAACAGGCGTGGGACACATGGTTGAAAATAGCTAGTCCGAACCGACCACTTAGCTTCACAGATGCATGCATACTCGCATTCGCGAAGAGGGAAGAGAACGAGAACAATACTATGGTGTACATTGCAACATTTGACAACGATTTCAGGGGCATTGCGGCTACGGTGCCATGACTGAACAATTGTGCCCAAGTTCCAGAGTAGGTTGTAGGCATCAGAGGTGCTTGCAAAGGCTAAAATGCGGAACAGCCGAGAGAAACAAGATTGTAATGTCTGACGACGAGTATCGCGACGACAAGAAGATCCGAAAGATTGACGCCGACATCGCGAGGTTCAAGCGCGACCTACAGTCCGCAGAGACCGAACTGTCCGGTATCGACGCGCGTCTTGACAGCGAGATTGAACACTACCGCCGCGCCGCTGAAACCAAGAAGCAGACCTACGAGGAGCTTCGGAAGCGTCTCCGTGAGGCCGAAAAGAGCTGGCGGGACGCCGAGAAGGCTTACAGAAAGGCGAGGGGGAGCAAGGAGAAAAAGATACGAGAATTGCGAAAGCGTGTCGAGGCCATAAAGAAGAGGATTCGAAAGGCCGAGGAGGCCAGACAGAAACGCATTCGCGAGATCGAGAAGAAGAAACAGAAGCTGGTCGAGAAGGCAAAGAAAGAACGCGAGCGCGAGCTTGAGAGGGAAAAGGCTAAGGAACTGGCTCGTGTTGAGGAGGAGAAAAAGAAGGAGCTGGGACTGGAGTAGGCACACGCACGGTGGTCCACTCCTGGAACAGCCTGCACTCGCCAACCGCGAGTACAGACTATGCACGAATGCTCTAGGAATCTTCAGGTAATCGTTCATTACTCTCGTGCCATTCAATGATATCTGAGAGTCTTGCTCGTCGCGCCGGCGCAAGCGAGTCCGTTCCGAATGCAAGCACAAGAGCAACTGCTACCGCCACATCTACCCACAGGAGAAACGAACCCACGGTGGTCACGCCCAACCCAATCATCACCACAATGCCCCATGCATTCTGTGCTGCATGCAGAAACGTGGGTACAAGCAGGTTCCCACGCCCAAGGTTGTAGACTGCAGTGAAGATGAGTGGGTTCAATGTCGTCATGATGACAAAGAGCAAGACCGACCCACTGTTTGCCAACATTGGACTGTCCTTTACCACAAGGTGCGGCCAATGCCAGAGTGACCAAAAGACGCCAACGATGATTCCTGACACCAGTCCGCCACGACGTTCTTGAAGCTTGGGCAATGCGTAACCTCTCCATCCAATCTCCTCCCACACGTTCATGAACACCATGACGGGGAAGAGGGGGAGAGACTGAACCCAATCCAGACCCGCAAGATCAAGCGGTTGGCCCAAGAATGCCAGCGGAGCAACGCTGGCAACGAAGATCAAGAGTGGATGCACGATGGCCAATACAAGCCAGCGCCCACACAGGTCTTTCTTGAATGAGCCGAACAGGAATCCACTGCTGGAGCCGTAATTCTTGTTGGCTATGACAGCCGCGGCAACCATGGGAGAGATTCCCCCAAGATACAGCAGAATGGTGGCCTCAGGCGGAATATATCCGTACGACGAGAGAACCCACGGAAAATATCCGAGAACCCCGATTACCAGTGTGAAACCAAAAAAGACAATGACTTCACTATCCGATTCGCTCTCCGTCGATGACAGCTCGTATCAGTGTTCGGAACGGTTCCGCGAAACCGGCCAAGCAATGTTACGAGGCGATGCTTTCGTGATGGCTTGCTCCAACTTCGTAGGAACAAAGAAATAGCCCGGTAGTAACAATCACAAGACACGCCTGCGGCACGGACGCATGCAACAGCCGGGAGAGTCGATTGCTCATGGCGCTCAATGCATATTTCACAATAGTCCTTCTTGCAATAGTTCTGTTCTTTGTGGTCTGGGGTCTGGGGTGGCTCTTGGAGCGCATCTCAACCAGGGCTCTGAAGACCACTCGCGACATCGGGTCTAGGGCATGGAAGTTTCTTGTTGGTCCAGGGGTTGCGCTCCATGAGTCGTCTCATGCACTGGGCTGCCTGTTCACCGGCACGGAAATTGTCGAGTTCAAGCCTCTTGATGTCCAAGTCACGGATGATGGCATAGTTCTTGGCTATGTTCGGCACAGGGCCCCATCAAGCCCAATCAAAGGGGCCATCATTGGGCTTGCTCCCGTTGCAGTGTCCCTTGTTCTGCTCGTCTTCTTCGCTCTCGGGGCCACCTATCTTGTGCCTGACACACCTGGCATCGGCGGCGAGGCGCTAAAACTTCTATCAGACTTGATCAACCTGAAATCGGACCCGGTCCTCCTCAACGACCCGGTGTACCCCATTGTCAGAATCTTCAGCTTTGTCTATCTCTTCCTCTACACGTTTGCAGGACTGACCGTGGTCAACCCGCTCTTTTGGATCGTGGCATTCCTTGCTATGACCATCATGTTCTCGAACTCTCCGTCAGATGTTGACATAGCCAACGCCTCTCAGGGACTCAAGATAATCCTGGTCTTTGACCTGGTGTGGCTGGTAGTGGCCTACTTCCTTCCTGTGGCAGGTTGGGCGCTCTACGGTCTGTTCGAACTCATCGCAGTGATGTGGGCATTGTCGCTGGCCTTCGCCGTCGTTGGCCTCGGCCTCTTCATCCTCATCGCGGGGCTGTCCCGAATCCGGGTCCCATTCAACATCATCCCCCTGATAGCATGCATAGCAACAGGGGCAGCGCTTATGCTGTGGGGCATCGGAACACCTGCCTTTCAGACCGTCGTCTCGTTGGGCGTCTTCGTGGCGTTCACCATCCCGCTCCTAGTGGCATGCGGGAGCCCAGAGCGGACAATCTAGAGTGGGCACCGTCACCGTGCGTTCCAAGACAATCATTCAATGCCATACAAGTCCAGGCCTGATGTGTCCTATGCACCGCCATGCAGACGTTTCAGTCGGACGTAGTTGACCGCCACAATGACGATCACACAGAGTCCTGCAACCGTGATGGCAAAAGAGATGGGAGACAGACCAAGAATTCGGAACTCAGTTGGAGCAGGAGTTCCGCCTCCTGTCGTCGTAGTATTCGTCGCGCCTGGCACCGGACTCGTGACCGTTGTGGTCTGGGTGGTTTCTGTAGTCGTAGTCTCGCGGGGCAAGACCGTGACGAGGACCGTGTCGTTGGCGGAGTTGCCCGCCATGTCCTTCAAGGTCAGCACGAATACGTACGTGCCAGGGGAAAGGCGATCAACT
>QMYR01000084.1 GCA_003662765.1 Candidatus Thorarchaeota archaeon | reverse complement strand
CGTATGTGACATTGCACTTCATCTTGTACTTGGCTCGTCTGAAGTTTCCCATGTGGGTCTCAAGGTTTGAGAACTCCACTTTGATCTTCTCGGCTCTCATGGTAGCTCCCGGCTGCCGTCATGTGCTGTGCCCTAAAGAATCTCTTTATTCTGGTTGGCGGCAAGCCACAAAATAAAAGGGCCAGCATGTCACAGAAACATCTGTGACACTACCATCAGTTGGTGTGCACATCGGTACCAGCGGCTGGTCATACGATAAGGACTGGAGAGGTATCTTCTATCACGGACAGAGTTCTATGCTGGAGCAGTATCTGAGCTGCTTTGAAACTGCTGAGATTAACTCGACGTTCTACGCCTTGCCGCAACCTGCCTTTGTTCGGCACCTATCAACAGCAACGAAGCCTGATGCATTCTTTACTGCAAAATTCCCACGGAGTATCACTCACGACAACAGGCTCGATGTGAAGGGCGAGGCGGGTGCAGTCTTGGAGAAGTTCTTCTCGCTACTGCACCCCCTTGTGGATAGGATTGCTGCTTTACTTGTCCAACTCCCACCTTGGGACCTTGCAGAGATGGCCGATCTGGAGGCCTTTCTATCAAGCCTGAGTCCAGACTTCAGATACGCCATAGAGTTTCGCCACAAGAGTTGGCTACAACCTTCAGTCATGTCATTGCTGGAAGACTATCATGTGGCCTACGTTATCGTGGACGAACCGTTATTGCCACCGGATCTGATTGTGACCACCGACTTTGCCTACGTACGCTGGCACGGTCACGGTAGGAGACCGTGGTATGACTACCTGTACTCCGAGGACGAGCTCAAACAATGGGTTCCTCGTCTGAGGGAACTTGAGAACGAAGTGGGGCTTGTGCTAGGATACTTCAACAATCACTTTGCAGGGAACGCACCACTGAACGCTCTTCAGATGCTGCACCTCATGGGGCTGGCAACACCTGCACAGAAATCGAAGCTTGAGCGGATGCTTCGCAGGGGAAACAGCGAGCAGATGACACTCGACGAACATTGGGACTGATACTCCACGAAACTCTAATAAGACGCCTGCTGGTGCTGAACGCCACGGGTGCGATGGATGGACGCAGAGACGACTGAGGTGGCGATGGTGCGGTCCCCAGGTGACCGTAGATGGCGTGAGGGTCGTGGGTTTAGTCTTGGAGAACTCAAGGCTGCTGGACTCACGGTTTCCCAAGCACGGCGCATGGGGCTTCGCGTGGATTTGCGCCGAAAAACCACACATCCTGAGAACGTTGAGATTGTCAAGTCTTCCATGACTGGATAGTATCCTGCAAGAGTGGGCGGTGACTGCGCCACAGGATACGACGGTATTCGGTACACGGGGGTCCGAGGCGACGGAGGTGAATTCGTTACTCGACCATGATGACCTAATTGAGGCGATAAGAAATCCTCCCCGCTCAACGGGTCCGGTGATCATGCCCGATTTCTTCTTGGATCATTTCATTATAGGCCCCAGTTTCAGCGAGTTCATTGAGGATGTGGAACGTGTCGCACAGCAGGGTGGTGGCAATATCATTGGTCGTCGCCATCTCATCCGGCGTGGAGGAAACTCTGTCAACACGGCTTCAGCTCTACTTAGACTGGGTCTTAGGCCCACGTTGATTGTGAAGACCAGCCCTCAAGGCGCAGAGCTGCTGAGGGCCCTTGTGGACCCTCATCTTGACCTGAGTCACGTACATACAGACGGTCTTCTGTCTGCTACGGTTTCCATTGAGGTCGACTATAATGGCCGCAGAACCAACATCATGGTGAGTGACAGCGGGTCGGCGGCCGACTTCTCACGCGAAGACCTAGATGAAACGGACATCGAGGCGATTCGGGCGGCTCCACTAGTAGCCCTTCTGTGTCTGAATCACAACCGTGACCCTGCCAGATTGGCAAGGGAGATTTTCTCACTGGTGCGCGATGTTTCCGGTGCCTACACGTTCATGGATATTGGCGACCCCTCCAGTCGACCGGAGATATTGGGGCCCCTCGTACGTGAGGTCTTGTGCGAGGGTTTCGTTGACATTCTTAGCGTCAATGAGAATGAAGTGAAATGGATTGCTCGTGAGCTCGGTCTGAGAGGGAAGGAGCTCACAGACAAATGCGAGGATCCCGACGAGTGGTTGCGATGTGCTCGTTTTGTTGCACAAGAAACAGGGTCGCGGGTAGACCTCCACACTCCGTTCTTCAGTGCAACATTGAGTTCTGAGCTGGAGGTCGTGATTCCGACCTTCAGAGTAGACGTGAGAGTGACCTGTGGTGCAGGGGACGCGTGGAATGCAGGTGATATATTCGGCACCCTCCTCGGCATTAGCCCTGACCAGCGTGTGGTCCTTGCTAACGCTGTCGGAGCGCTCTACGTGTCATCTTCAGAGGCGGAACATCCCACTCTGTCCGATGTGGAGCAGTTTCTGAGATCCAATCCAAGCTTAACGAAACTTGGCAACAAGTTACTTAAGCCGCCCTAGCGACTGTAGATTTACTGTGGGGTCCAACAGAGGAGATTCCTTGTAATGGACATCGACCGTGCTCTTAGCAAGCTAAAGTTCGATGAATCGGTCAGTGGATACTGCCTCCTGACCAACGACGGTGACCCATTCCTGTCATTCTCCATGCCCGAAGACGTTTTTCCTCAGATCCGCGCTGCTCTCCGGATACACTCTTCATCCCTGAAGCTGATGAATATAATGACGGACCAAGGCATCGTGATTCTTGCGCGAGTCAATCCTGAGTGGGTGCTGGCAGTGATCTTTGCGGAGCAGCAACTCGGTATCGCGCTTCAGAATACGAGGAATGTCGTCCGTCTGTTGAGTGAAGCGGACCTTCCTCCGCCGCCGAAACCCGCAGAAACCGCTGTTGAAGAGGCACAGGTTGAAGCGGCCGTGGGGCCGGAAAGCAAACCTGTCCAGCAGGAACCAGCCGCAGAGTCCGTGGAGACTGCAATCGAGGATGTGCGGGTTGCCCATGGTTGTGTTGTCCATTATGCTGATCGCTATACTGATGCCATGGTGATGGGTTCCGAACTGAACAGGGCATTGCGTTCTCTGAGCCCGACAGCCATTGATGTTCTCCTAATGGTTGACGAGGAGCGAACTGTCTTCAAGATCTCAGAGATACTTGCCAAGCCTGTTGACGAAGTGATACGAGTTGTCCGCTGGTGTGTTTCCAAGCGTATTGTCACGGTGGAGTGTCCCGAGGAACAAGAATCTGGCCCCAGAGTGATTGTGGAGGTTCCCCTATTCAAGGGGAATCTCAGCAAGGTAAAGAAGAACCACAGAAGGGTCATCGAGTTGTGCAATGGCAATCTGACACTCAATGAGATTGCGGCACAGCTCGGGATGACGTATTTCGAGGCTCTACAGTGTGTTATTCCGTATCGTGGTAAGAGCCTTGAGTTCGTCAAGATAGACAAGGTGGTGGATAGTAGGTGAGAAACTATGGGTGTCAGAGGTAAGCTTGCATGGGCCCTGAAAATCGATAAGGTATCGAAGCCTATCTTTCAGGCCACCTATCGGGAACTGATGAACATTCTAATCCAGACCAGTGACAATGTCGAGGAGATCAACCAGAAGATGAAGGACATCGGCTTCAAGGTCGGTGAGGACCTTCTGATGGAGTACACCGAGAAAATTCGAAAGCATGCATCGACTTTCGTTGAGTTCAGTTCCACTCTGCAGCTCGCCTACAAGGTCAACTCTGGACAGGAGTTTACTGACGTGTGGGTTAGCGATGATGGTCGCGTGGTCAAGTTCACCGATGATCATTGCGTGCTATGTGAAGGCGTCGAGATTCGTGATATGCCTGGACTGCAGTACTGTAATCTGGTAAGCGGCGTGTTTCAGGCTGTGATGGATCTTCGAGGTTTCAATGCGGAGGCTTACCAGGAATCCTGTAGGGCACTGGGCGACTCTACGTGCACTTGGACAATCCGACTTAGGGATTAGAGCTCGCATTTGGTCTCCTTCGGCAACCGACAAGGAGTGCTACCTACTGGTGCGACGCTCTTCCGTGGTCGATTCGAGTATGACTGGGAAGTACATATCTATAAATTGCAACGAGTGCACTACACATGATTGAGCTATAACGGAGGACTGTACATGGGACAAGTTGTTGGTACCCTCGTCGGACTCGTCGTTGCCTTCCTGATGACATTCCTTATCCTAATGTTCGGGGGCTCGATACACGAAGACCTCATCAATCCGGCCATCGTGGCGGATTTTCTCAATCAGCCGGATCTCGAGCTGAAGTTGGCAGTAGTTGGTACAGTCCTTTATCCGCCGTATTTGGGGATGCAGCTTGCCTTTGGAGCACAGGGATCCACAATCCTGATGTTTCTCTCATGGGGGACTGGTGGCCTTGTTGCTGGTGCCCTCACGCGAGACATTGTGCAGGGCGTAATGGCGGCAGTATTCTCTGTCATAGTAGGTGCGTTCTTGGTATGGCTCCTGATTTTCTTCATTGGAACGTACGACTTCATGGCAATCTTTGGTGTAGAGTCCATGCTCATTCTTCAGTTTGTGCTGGAGGGTTCGGTGTATCCCGGCATAGCAGCAGCCATCGGTGGATTGCTTGGGGCAGGTATCACTCGGGAGCGTATCTAGACGGCCTGCTTGGTCTGAGGCTCCTGCAGTCTTCTACCACAGCGAGAGCAGAACATGGGTTTCGACTTGAATACCGCCCCGCACTCACATACGGTCACGATGTATGTTGGTAGTGGTGTCTTCGTTCGGTTTCTCAGCGAGCTGATTATCATTGCCAGCGGCATGGCAGTCACTAAGGTGAGTTGTGCAGCGACCACGGCGGCCACAAAGGTCTGAACTATGAGCGTGTTGCGTTCGGGTGCGAACCAGAGGGAAGGGTTCAGCAGAAACATCGATGCGATTGCCAGCGTGGCCAAGATGGCTCCGACCCAGATTGCCGACCGCACTGTGTTCCAGCCCGGCTCTGACACCGCTCCCGTGACGAGCCCGGCGACCAACCACACAAAGGCATACCTGAAGACAGAACTCAACCATGTCGACAGGGCGGTTGCATCAACAAGGTGGCAGGCGGCGGTGAAAAGAATCGAAATGGTATCAAAGGGCGCCGGATATTCGAGCGGAAACCACAGCCCGGTTGCATTGGCGACTAGTGCAGCGATTATCACAGCAACTATCGCACCGCCAACGTTTTTCATAAGTGACACTCCAGTCCAGACCGTGCCAACGGCACGCCCATGGCATATGGTGCCCCTAATGGCATCCTCTTAACGGTTTCCAATTGGCATCATGCAATGACACGGTCACAGTAGTTTTCCAAGATACACACCACCGCAATCCTTTTCAGACCACTCTCACCCCGTATGACTGTAGGCGGCAGACCAAGCCTATTTCCGGGACCGCAAGGTGGAACCAGATGGCCGGCGATTTGGAACGAGCACTATCCAAACTAAGATTTGATGACCAAGTCATCGGGTACTCCCTAATGACAAAGATGGGGAGACCATTTGTCAGTTTCTCTTTTCCCGACGATCTATTCCCAAGGGTGAAAGAGAGCATCAGCCTCTACAAGGCTGACCTGCGATTGATGACCATTGACACTGACAAGGGCCTTGTGGTTCTCGCGCCTGTCGACGACAACTGGATACTCACAGTGCTTTACGTCCCGGAATTGCAGCTTGGTCTAGCAATTGCCAAGACTAAGAACGTCTTGCGAATGCTTGAGGGCATCGAGTTGCCCCCGCCTCCGGACGAGTTTGAGGAGTCTGCAGAGTCGAATCTCGAGGTCTTGGAGAGCATTGCCATCCAAGCTGCCTCGACAGCTGCGGAACCCTCTGCAGCGCCGACAGCCGCGCCAGCGGCACCAGAGCCGGAGATTCTATCTCCGGATGACTTTCTGGTGACTTCGTCGACTGTTCCGACGAAGGGCGAGGCTTTCTCAACAGCTCTCTCTCTCGACTCGGAGCTCTATTCCGAGATGAAGAAGATATACCGAAACTTCGGATTTGACGTACTCATGCTCGTGGACGGACGTAAGACAGTTGGCCAGATTGCGGACTCAATGTTCCAGCCCACAGAGAAGGTCATTGACCTCCTGAAATGGGCTGCCTCAAAGAGAGTGGTCGAGGTCCCGCGTGTGGATGCCTCGGGTGAAGGCGCGCCTGCTCGTGGCCTTTCTGGACGCTTTGTCAAGTGTCCAAAATTCGAGGGGGACCTGTCCAAGGTCCGTGCTGACCATGTCAAGATAGTCCAGCTCTGCGACGGAACGAAGACTACCGAAGAAATTGCAGAAGCGGTGGGTGTTCCGGTTCCCCGTGTGATTCAGGTTCTTGCCATATATCGGAAACGCGGGATGAAGATGATTGGAAAGACCCTGTGATTCTGCAACAGCTATCCCAAGAGGTCATAGAAGATGGCAAGGATAGAGAACCCGCTGTTGCTCAGTATCTACGGTTCGCTCGTGGACAAGATCCTTGCGGAAACTTCGAACATCGAAGAGGCAAACGAGCGACTGAGAGAACTGGGTCGCGGAATGGCCGAACAAATCTATCTCACCACAGAGATCGTCGAGAAGACCAAGGAATCAATCATGACACGTGAAGATGTGGCCAAGCTGATTGAGGCGGTCTACAAGATACTGTACGACCGCAAGCCCACTGAGATTGACATGGAATCCGCACGTGGTTCGGTGCGCATCAGTGACAAAGACTGTATCTGGTGTCAGGATGTCAACCTTGAGGGGATGAGAGGCTTTGGCTACTGCGAGGTCTTCAGCGGCATCCTTGAGGCTATCTTGGCATTCAAGGGTGTCGAGGCAAAGGTCTTCGAGGAGTCTTGTAAGGCCACCGGCGCCTCAGCCTGTTTGTGGAACGTACGTCTGACATAGTCTGCCACAGCAAAGAACTTAACGCGGCCTGCAGACGTTGATTTGCAGGAGGCATCCCCATTGTCCAAAGACTCAGATGTTATTCCGTGGTGGCACGGTCGCCTCAAGGAACGCGACCTGATGCGCGCCTTCTTCGCAAAGACTTGGACTAAGATAGGCAACAGAATTGCCGTGATGTTTCCCGATCGGGTTAGAGACTTGTACTACAGTGCGGGACGGCTGGCTGGTCTTGAGGCACAACGAGAGTACTTCAAGGTCGGAAAGCAGAAGCCTCCGGGTGACTTCAAAGGAATTGTTGAATTCATCAAGATGGCTCTCTCTACGCTGATAGTTCCCTTCGGCGATGTCAACATCACAAAGCTCTACAAGTTGTGGCTAGACGAGGAGGCCATTATCGAGATAAGGGACAACCCATATGCAGCGGGGCTCCACAGTGACGAGCCGTCATGCTATTTCTTGAAGGGTTTCATCGAGGCCATCTTGGAGTACCTTACCGACTTCAATCGTATTGAGTTCGAAACTCTCGATGTCGTTGAGCAGACATGCATGGCAACGGGTGCTGATGCGTGCCGGTTCCAGATCAAGCTCACATACCCGGCAAAGGGAACATAGTACAGTACTTCCCCGAACACAGTTCTTAAACAGAAATGGTTAGACTGTGAAACGTTGGTGGTGGTAGTGCGTCGTGCAATTGTTGTTCTATCGATGATCCTGACGCTGACAGGGCTCTTCGCAGTGCTAACACTTCCCGGTCCAGTTCGCGGTGAACCCCTCATCATTCAGGACATGTCATTTTCGGGCACGAGCCATGCCACTGCCGGTCAGCTGTTCGGTCCTCATCTGGACATAGGAACCATGAGCGCAGCACTCGGCACGGCGGGCGGTCCTGTGGCCATGTCCAGTCTATCAGCGCTGACGATTGGCACTGTGGCTGTCAATCGGAGGAACGATCGAACGCTGCGCTTGCGTGACCGCGTTGTCGTTGAGATAGCCGCCAACCCTGGGATACACTTGCGGGAACTTCTACGCAACATTGGATGTGCCATGGGGGCGCTCCAGTACCATCTGAAGAATCTCGAACACGATGGCGTGATAGTGTCTGTGAGAAATGGCAACGCAAAGCACTTCTTCCTGTCGGACTTCTCTGACAACGATGATGTGCTCAGACTGGCTGCAATGCTTCGCAATCCCACCATCCGTGCGATAGTCCTGCAGTGTGGTGCAGCAGGTCAGGTCACTCAGGCCGACCTCAGTCGAAGCCTATCGATTGACAAGAGTCTGGTATCATACTATGTCAATTCGCTTCTCTCTGCCGGATTTCTCAAGGCCATTCGCGTGTTTGGACGGGAGAAGCCGTTGACTCTGACAGAGGGAGCAGCATCCGCCCTGCAAGAGTTGGGAGTCGTGTTCTCATAGGCGAGTGAGGAGTGCGACCCCATACCCCTATCCTTATCTTCTGCAATTCCGGCTGGTCAGAAATGATATCACAAGTCTTGGCCAGACTCAACGCTTCTCAAGGCCGGGCACACGGATGTGTTTGTCATGTCTGAAGGTATTGACAATTCGGAGTATTCAATTGATGAACTTACTGAGGCTGATGTGGAAGAGTCTGAAGAGGTCAGGTACGCGGTCAGGCTGACGGATGTGAGCCGGGTATATTCCATTGGCAACAGAACCATCACCGCACTTCAACACGTGAATCTCACAGTGAGACTCGGCGAGTTCGTGGTCGTGAATGGTCCGTCAGGGTCTGGAAAGACCACGCTATTGAACGTGATTGGTGCGATTGACTATCCCACCGAGGGGCGCGTGATTCTCATGGATGTGCCAATCGGTGACTACGACGAGTCATTCAGGGCCACCTTCAGACTGACGTATACGGGTTTCATCTTTCAGAGTTACAATCTGATCTCGACACTCACTGCTCTTGAGAATGTGATGTTTCCCATGCAGCTGTCCGATGATCCCCCAGCAGAGGTCCGCGAGAGGGCGCTGGCTCTTCTTGAACGGGTGGGGCTCGCAGAGAGGCGCGACCATCTGCCTTGGCAACTGAGTTCCGGCGAACAACAGAGAGTGGCGATTGCAAGAGCAATGGCGAATGATCCGCCGGTGATTCTGGCCGACGAGCCGACTGCAAACTTGGACGAGTCGAGTGCTGAGATTGTGCGCCGTCTTCTTCGAGAGCTAAACGAGCAGGGCAAGACCGTCATTGTCATGACTCATGATGAGCTGATTGCACGAACCCCCGGCGCCCGCAGATTTCATATGTCCAACGGAGTGTTGACCGAGATTGAATGAGCGCCAAGACTATGCGTCCACAGACCTGAAGCGACGCCCGTTCCGGACCACCGTTATGATTCTATCCATGACCACGGTTGTGGCCTTTACAGTATTCCTTTTTCTCTTCGCGAACACACTTCTTGACGTGACACGCTATGTCACTGGCTCCGGACTGAGGGAGTCTCTCACGGTGTTTTATGAGACCTTCATCTGGGCAACGCTGCTCCTCGTGTTGATTCTTGGTGTGGTGGTCTTCTCAAGCATGATCTCTCTTGAGATGGTGAGCCGGCGGAAGGACATAGGCCTAATGAAGGCAATAGGCACATTGATGGACACGGTCTTCGACCACTTCATGGCGCAGGCGGTCATCCTCCTGCTGGTGAGCGTGGCACTGGGCGTGAGCATCGGAACGCTGATGTATTTCGGAGGAATCCTCTGGCTCTCGTCCGTGGTTCAGGGCCTTCGATTCGACCTCAGTTTTCCCCTTATACAGATTGGATTTCTCGTGTTTATCTATCTCTTCACAGGCTACTTTGCGGCCCAGAAACCAATCTACGATGCTGTCCACGAGCTACCTATCATTACCCTGAATCCTCGGGTCGGGACAAGGGTTCGGTCAGCAGGATACCTCGACTCATTCGGTCTGTCATTTCGCATTGCTACAAAGGTCGCAGGTCGGCGTATTCGAGGTTCGCGTCGAACACTGCTCTCGTTGTTCCTGAGCATTGCTCTGGCCTCGATGCTTTGGGTTGGTGGTGGAATCGTTCATACGACAACGGGAAACTACATCAGCCAGTCGATGGGCACGAATGTGGTGGCCGTGGGCGACCCTGCTGTTCTGTCCCAGTACTATCAGGCCTACTCACTCAACGGTGAGCCTTTGGATGGAAATACAACTCTCGTCAACTCCTCATACGTGATTCCACCAGCTCTCATCGATGAGATAGCAGGTCTGGGGTATGTGACGGCAGTTGATCAGAGGCTCGTTGAGTGCACCAGAGTGCAGGAAGGGCCTGGTATCGTGTGGAATCCTACCCTTCAGCAGTGGGAACACATAGGCGATGACCGCGAGGGCGT
>QMYR01000083.1 GCA_003662765.1 Candidatus Thorarchaeota archaeon | reverse complement strand
TCTTGCGGACGTAAAGACGGGTGGAGCAAGACTGAACCGCACCGAGCGGATGATTCGGGAGGCTGTTGAGGCCGGTCGCGTACGCTGGGAAACCATCAGGCTGGACTTCTGACATTTCATGCCGTCAGGATCGCCTTGGCGACATCTCATCCAAAGGCTAGTGCGCGCTCAATCTCGCCCTCCGAAAGTGGCCCTCTTCTGTCCTCCACTCTCGCCGATAAGCTCTGCACAACTATCTTGATACAGGGAATCTCCTTTTTGACCATCGCCTCTAGCTTGCTCGCCGCAACTCCCTTGTTTCCTCCAGTGTACGTGTCGAAGATAGCCCCTATCTTTTGATCAAGCTCCAAGATAGTGGCACGCCCCATGAACTTCATAATGTTCCTAGCCGGTTCTTGGTTGTGATTCGGCGCACCAAATAGGATGGTATCAAGAAGCGTCAGTTCGTCGGAGTGCATCTCACCGGGTTTCTCAATGACACACTCTACATTTCCTGACTCTGTAGTCCCCTCGGCTACGGCGCTTGCCAACCGTTCCGTGTTTCCGTAGATGCTCTCGTATGCTATCAGAGCACGCTTCGTGGTTTCTCAAACGGTCTCGGCGTAACTTCCCTATTGCATCGTCGGAGGGACAGGAGTACCACAGAACATAGTTCAAAAGCACACCTCCGACGTGAGAATTGTGCTACGAGGTTCCTCCTCATCTGGACAACACCTTGGAGTCGGATGTGTTGCACGAGTCAGTGTCCGAAAATGCTAGTGTCCTCCTTCAGAAGGCACGCCATTACATCGAGTTCGGAGAAACGCACGCTGCTGTTGACTCACTTCAAAGGGCCGTCGAGATTGATGCTGACTTTGGCGATGCATGGCACCTTCTCGCCACCGTTCTACAACAGATCGGGGATGCTGACCATGCGCGCCAGTGTTTCAAGAAGGCTGCAAGCCTGCTTAGCGACAGACCGGAGATTTGGCTTCAGCTGGGCACACTTGAGTTCTCTCAAGAGCGATATCGTGATGCTCGTGCAGCTCTGAAGAAGTACGCCTCGCTGGGTGGTTCCGATTCCGATGCTCTTCTGATGCTAGCTAAGGCTGCGTTTCGCCTTGCAGATTGCGATACTGTACTGTTTGCTACGGCGGAGGTTCTCAAGGCTGATGAGAATCAATACGAGGCTTGGGAGTTGCGAGGGATATGTCAGGCGAGGAAAGGCCGATACAACGCCGCAGTAATGAGTCTGAATATGGCGTTGGAACTTCATCCAAGCTCGGTCTACGCCTTGAACACGGTAGGGGACCTCTGCTATGAGGAGGAGAACTACGAGCGTGCGCTGGACTTCTACAGGTCCAGCCTTGCCGCTCAGTGGGACCAACCTCGAATTCTGTTTCGGGTTGCGACAAGCCTATGGATGATTGGTCGGTGGCAAGCGGCGATTCCCCTCTTTGAAGAATATGTGCAGCTGGAGCCTGAAGACCCCAGAGGCTGGAACAATCTCGGCGTTGCATTGAGAGAAAAAGGCGAGGTGAAACGTGCGATAGAGTGCTATCAGCACGCACTAGAGCTGGATCCGGATTTCGAGATTGCACAGAGAAACATCGAGACCGCCAAGAACAAGCAAGTGGCTCTTTGAGGTGGCTGCCAAGCCTACAGCCTCTTTATATCTTACAACAGCGGATATCATCGCTGGTGGTGCTAATGAATCGGGAGGTCTATCATCGGTACATGTACCTCGTTGCAGCCCTGTGGAACTGGATACTTGCGGTGACGTTCTTGACGTTGCCAAGAATTGACATTCACTATTTCTCGCTGGCCGGCGATACTATTCCTCCAACGTTGCTATGGTTCGACTGTTTCATGGGACTAGTGTTCGCGTTTGGAATTGGCTTCTACCTAATCAGCTTGGACATGCACAAGAATCATGGCCTGGTCATGATTGCGGTCTTCGAGAAGGTCTGGGTCTTCGTTATCGGCCTGTACTATTTCCTCATTGCAGAGGCATCGGCCCTAGTGCTCGCCGTGGTCACTGGCGATCTTATCTTTGGCCTATTATTCCTCGAGGATCTCTTGGCTGTGAGGAGGTCCACTCAGTAGACATGTGACACAAGTAAGAAACAATGTGGGAGATGCTCCTCCCACTCTTGATACATTGGTGCTCAAAGCCTACTTCAGCGGCACGTATTGAGAAGACTTTGTGGCACCGATTCCTGGGTTGCCATGCTTCACCTGTTTGCAGGTGATGCTGAACTCCCCAAGCACATGGCCAATCATCTGAGGCAGAATCTTGAATCGCACAAACTCCTTGCCATTGTGAACGGCAACCGTGAGGTCAACCATCTCAGGAAGAATTACCATGTCCCGGCAGTGAGTCTTCACGACGGCATCCTTACCCTTCCTCTGCGCCTTTCGGGCTGCACGGAGCTTCATGAGGAGCTTCTTCTGTCTGGGTGGAAGCCCCCTCTTCAGGGTCCTCCTCCTGTGTGACGGCAAGAGCTCTATCAGCGAGTCCATATTCATCTTTGCAAGCTCCTCGAGCTTGTAGCCCCTGTACATCGGCTCTCGTCTTGTGGACATGCAATCACCTGAGATGACACATATGGAGTTGGCCGTAGCCACTCGTAACACGCCACACCCGGAGAGGTCTCAATTTAAGGTTAACGTCATGTACCTCAGTCCCTGTCCTGTTTCTTGTCGATTCGTGTCCCTTTTTCCTTGTTCTGCTTCAGCTGTCTGACCGCGTCGCGCACCCAGTCCATCGCGTCTTCCAAGGCGGGATCTCTGATGAGCGCCTTCCTTGCGTATTCGATCGCGGTTTCCAAGTTGCCCAATTGGTAGTTAATCTCTGCAATGTGAAGCAGGGCGAGCGGCTGTCGCTTCTCGATCTCGAGTGCCCTGTGAAAGCTTGCAAGTGCATCCTGCAACATTCCGATGCGCCTCTGACACACTCCCAGATTGAACACTGGTACTGGGTTGTCTGGGCTCATTTCAGCAGCACGGCGCAGCAGTTCAAGTGCCTCCTTGGTTTCGTCACTCGACCGTGAGGGAGCTCCCTGCCTCTCCAACAGAGCAACTGCAAGTGATACCATGGCATTGACATGATTCGGTGTGTTCGATAGAATCTCTCGGAAGGCGTCTATCGCCTTCGAAATCTCTCCGTCTACGAGAAGCTGAGCAGCACGTTCGTACTCCTTGTCCTTTCGGCGAAGTAGTGGCATGTTGAACCTCGCCTTCGAGTTGTCCTGTCGCTACTCTTAAGTGGAGTGACTTCTGCAGGACGGCCCCCTGAGAGGCGAGCAAGATGGGACAGCTATTCGGAACAAACGGCGTACGCGGAGTGATCAATGAGGGCCTCACCCCTGAACTTGTCATGAACCTTGGGCGTGCCATTGGTACGATTCTTGGCCCCGGGAGAATCGCTGTGGCACGTGATGCTCGTAAGGGAGGTGAGATGTTTAGTCGCGCCGTGATTGCAGGCCTTCTGTCAACTGGATGCTCTGTCGTGGACATTGGTCTGGCTCCAACGCCGTGCCTTCAATTCATGGTTCCGCGTCTGAACTGTGTCGCAGGTGTGATGATCACAGGGTCGCATAATCCGCCCGAATTCAATGGCATCAAGGTCATGGGATCCAATGGTATTGAGGTGAAGCGGGAAACCGAGGCCGAGATTGAGAAGGCATATTCCAGCGGTCAGTTTCGAGTAGTGGGGTGGGACGAGATTGGTGAGGTCCATCGCGATGATACAGCTATTCGAACCTATATTGATGCAATCAAGAGTCATGTTGATGTTGACGTCATCCGTCAGCGGCGTCTTCGAGTTGTCGTCGATGGAGCCAATAGTGTGGGGTCTCTTGTTACCCCGATTCTTCTCAGAGAACTCGGCTGCGAAGTTGTTTCTATTAACTGCCAGCTTGACGGTTCATTTCCAGGCCGAATGCCAGAGCCGATTCCCGCCAATCTGGAAACACTAAGCCAAGCAGTCCGATCGCTTGGTGCCGATCTTGGAGTGGCCCATGATGGTGATGCGGATCGTGCAACATTTGTTGATGAACACGGAAACGTACTGTGGGGTGACCATTCCTTTGCAATCATTGCTGCACGTGTGCTCTCTCGTGCTCCCAACTCTGTGTTAGTGACGCCCGTGAGCAGCGGCAGACTGATTGAGGATGTTGCGCGTCAGGCGGGGGCTCGAATCGAATGGACCGAAGTGGGCAGCGTTGTGGTTTCGCATCGCGTGGTGGAGATCGGAGCCTCTCTTGGTGGTGAGGAGAATGGCGGCGTCTTCTATCCACCGCATCAGGCGGTACGAGATGGTGCGATGACTGCAGCACAGATGGTTGAGATTATGGCAATCGAGAAGAAGGCTCTCTCGCAGCTAGTCAGCGAGCTGCCTGTCTACTTCAGTGCAAAGACAAAGGTACGTGTTCCGCCGGAGAAGAAGATGGGCATTCTCCAGAACCTGCTCAAGATGACCGAGGGCGAGGAACGAGTGACCCTTGACGGGGTGAAAGTGTTCCGAGATGACGGGTGGGTGTTGATGCGTCCATCTGGAACTGAGCCCCTGTGGAGATGCTTTGCCGAGGCCAAGACCCGTGAAGAGGCTGACCGCCTCTGTCAGTTGGGCGTGGAACTCATTCAGAAGGCAGTTGAGGGCCAACAGAAATAATCCGTCAGGACTGAACTCAGAATATGGCTCTGGACGCATACAATCAGTATGGAATCGAAGGGGCGTGTTGCCCCTTCATCATCCAATCAATGGAATGTGATGTGAACGAAGTCTACTCCTTCTCCTCTTCGGTTTCTTCCTTTTTCTCCTCGACCGCCTCTTCGTCGAAGTCGAAGTCCTCAAGAGGCTCTGGGGCTGGCGTTGTCAACATCGTCCAGCCAATCCACATTGCGATGATGCATATCAGGACCGCCGCAAGCCAGACTGGCAAGATGACTAGAAACTCCCAGGGCGGAAGGAAGATTGTGTGAAGCAGGCTTCCAGCCGGAAATGTGGCATCCACCCAATCCTGCAAGGCTGGCCCTGTCCATGGGTTCTGGAGAAGTACCAAGCCCCACGTGTAATAGATCATTACTATGAGTGCGAAGATGAATATGAGCGCACCAATGACTTTCTCTTTGCCCATGAAAATCAACTACCTTGAGCTTTTTGGAATCTGCCCGTTATCGGAAGTCGCCTGAATAAAAGCATTGTGTAGCGTCTCCACGGTGTGTCGAAGTCTGTAGCGAAATAGAGTTAGTTGACATCCGTGCCCTAGATGGTCGCTCGATGATTCCGGGGCCCGTTGCGCATAGCTTATAATGGGGCCCTCTCTTGAGCAGCCGGTCGTTTGAAGAGGTTTCCATTGGAGTGCATGTTCATGAAGATCATCGTGCCAGTGAAACAGGTGCCAGAGGTCGCCGAGGTGAAGGTCAACCCGGAGACCGGGACGCTGATACGTGATGGCGTGCCCAGCATTCTCAACCCCTTTGACGAATATGCTGTCGAGGCCGCAATCCAACTGAAGGAGAGGTTTGGCGGTGAGGTCACGGTCATCACGATGGGGCCCCCACAGGCCAAGGACGCTCTGTATAAGGCGTTGGCAATGGGAGCTGACAAGGCGGTACACATGACCGACCGTGTTTTTGCCGGCGCGGACACTTGGGCAACGGCCTACACATTGGCGGCGCAGATCAAGAAGATGGAGTTCGACCTTGTCATCTGTGGCAAACAGGCCATCGACGGTGACACCGCGCAGGTCGGACCAGAGCTTGCTGAGCTCCTTGGGATTCCGCAGATATGCTACGTCCGTCATTTGGAGGTAACGGATGACCAGAAGTTCGTCATTGCCCACCGCGAAACAGATGACGGGTACGAGGTTGTGAAGGCGAAGATGCCTGTGCTCCTGACTGCCACGAAGGGGTTGAATGAACCCCGTCTTCCCAACATCATGGGAATCATGAAGGCCAAGAAGAAGCCCATGGAAGTCGTCGACGCTCAGACGCTCGGGGTGCCTGAGGATGAGATTGGTCTGAAAGGCTCACCCACGACTGTCAGAAAGGTGTTCCCACCACCAAAGCGTTCTGGTGGCATCAAGCTTGAGGATGTCAGTCCCCAGGAGGCGGCTAGACAACTGGTCGAATTCCTGGCTAAGAAGGGGGCAATCTAAGAGATGACACTGCTCTACGACCGTGATGCTTGCACTGGCTGCATGCTGTGCATCAAGGTATGCAACTTTGGGGCCATTAGGAAGGATGGTGACAAGGTCAAGTTTGACTTGGACAAGTGTGTCCTGTGCGGGTCATGCGAAGAGGTCTGTCCGGTCGACGCGATTAAGATTGAGCGTAAGATTGTGGACAAGGAGGCATTGGCTGAGTACAAGGATGTCTGGGTATTCTGCGAGACCTATGAGGGAAGACTCAGAAGCGTGGCTCTGGAACTCGTGACAAAGGGTCGCGAGCTTGCAGACAAGCTCGGAGAGAAACTGGTCGCGGTGCTCATTGGCCATGAAGTCGAGCCCCTTGCTGAAACCCTGATTCACCAAGGAGCTGACAGAGTGCTCGTTGTTGATGACAAGATCTTCGCGGAGTACACTACTGATGCCTATACGATTGCAATGACCTCCCTCATTGCTCCGCGCAAACCTGCGATAGTCCTGTTCGGGGCAACCAGCAATGGCCGAGACCTCGCGCCCCGAGTGGCTGCGCGCCTCCAACTTGGTCTCACGGCGGATTGCACCGGCCTGGACATTGACGAGGAGCGCCAGCTCGTACAGACGCGCCCTGCATTTGGTGGCAACATCATGGCGGAGATTCTTTGTCCCTACACGCGGCCACAGATGGCCACGGTCCGGCCGAATGTGTTCAAGCCCTCTGATCTCGACCCATCCCGTACCGGGGAGATTGAAAAGGTAGAGATCAAGGTCAGCCCCGTCCAGGTGCGAACTAAGGTGCTGGAGCACGTGAAAGAGGTGACCGAGGGGATGAAATCGGTCGAGGAGGCGGACATAGTCGTGAGCAGCGGCCGTGGTATCAAAGACCCCTCGAATCTAGATCTTCCTCGGTCACTGGCTGAGCTCTTGGATGCTGCTATTGGAGGGTCTCGACCCATCGTTGATGCTGGATGGCTTCCTCCAACCCAGCAGGTGGGTCAGTCTGGCCGCACGATCTCGCCAAAGCTCTACTTTGCTCTGGGAATCTCTGGGGCCATTCAACACATTGCCGGGATGTCATCATCCGACATAATAGTCGCAGTCAACAAGGACCCTGAGGCACCAATCTTTGAGATCGCCGACTTTGGAATCGTTGGCGACCTCTTCGAGGTGGTCCCAGCAATAATCGAGGAGATAAAGAAGCTGAAGGCCAAGCGATAACATTCCGTGGCAGCCCCTGCCATAGATGCAGGGGCTCCCCTCAACCAGCAGATTCAGCCTATTTCTCCACAATCCTTATCCACACATACGGGGACATATGTATGAGATGATACTGTTACTACTTGTGCTAGGCGGGATTGTCTTGCTTGTCGCTCTCTATCTGTACGGAGGTGCGATTGAGAGGTCTCGACATGGAGTGGCCCGCTCCGTGACACATGGAGAGGGTCCGGAATCGTTCCCCGAGAGGGATTCGGTCATGATGTCACATCGATTCTCCCACAGTAGAATCGGTATATACGTGGGATACGACACTCAGAATCCCATGGACTTCGATAGACCTCCAAGACGCAGACACGAATAGTAGAGCTAGTTAGGTGGCGCGAGCATCAAGCGGGCCATTAATCGAGGAGTGCAGAAACTCGGGGCAGCGAAGAGTGTTCGCCGCTCCATGTTTCTTGAACTGAGTAGATCAGAAGTCGTACGCCTTGAGAGTCTTCCTCTTGTTAGCCTTACATCTCTCAGCGGCTTCTTCGAGCATGGCATGAATCTTGGCATTGATGGCGTCGTAGGCGTCGCTGCCGACCATCATGTTGTTGCTTCTTGCAAAGTCCTGGATTGCCTTCTTCACTACGTAGTCTATCTTTGGCGCTTTCTTCTTTGCCAAAGCTTTCATATCCTATAGTTTGATGCGAAGAACGTGTATTTGGTAAGTTCCTTTTAGTAGTATTCCGTATCTCCAACCGTTCGAGTGCGTGCTACCAAGGTTTTCAACGAGAATCTCTGGCCTCTCTCGATGCTGTAATATGACCGAAGTTTTATAAGGGACTGTAATATTGTACAGTTCTGCACAAGATGCGTGGAGTGTACACGAAATGACCGACACGTCTGACGACAGACTTGAACGAGAGATCGAAGAGGTCCGACGCTTGCGCGAAACCTTGAAGCGTGAGCTCGAAGAACTCAGGAGGGAACGCGAAGAGCTCAGAATGCTGAAACGCGACTACAAGAAGGTCCCCTCTCCACCAGGTGATGGTGTTCCTCCAAGGCGTATTCCACTGGCGCGCCCGCCTAGACCGCCTCATCATCATCCACCACCGCCTCATGAACATCCGCCACGCCCAGTCATAGATCTTGAGGCGCTGGCAGAGAGTCTGGAGGACATGATGGCTGGCCTGGGTGAGCAGATTAGCCTTGCTGTCAAGGGAGTCACGGACAATGCAGTCCGTGTTCGGCCTCCGCGAGTGCGGGTGGCTCACAGCCGGCGCAGGAGCAAGAGGCGTCGTGAGGTTGAGTCCATTCCGCCCGAGCGTATGGCCCGCGTTCTAAGCCCACTAGGCAATGTGGACAGACTTCGCATTCTCGACTTTCTGAAGGACGGTGGAAAGTCCTTCAACGAGATTGAGACTTACATTGGCAAGACGGGCAGTTCACTCACGCACCACCTGACCCCCCTAATTGACGCGGGGTACGTAGTGAAGGGTGCTGTGCGGGGAACCTACTACGTAACGGTCGCAGGAAGGCTTGCATACCGTCTGGCTCAGTGGCTGACAAGCCAAGTCGAATCAGAACAGACAGCACAGCCCAGAGAATCTGAGGTCAGAGTAGAGTTTGAAGATGAGGAGGACGAGGTGCCCGACTACGACAACGGAATGCCCGAGTCGGAGGAGGAGTGGTGAGTTGGTCCGCTTCTACATTGAAGATAGGTTATCGGTTCTCCCGCGGTCATATTGCCCAATCTCCGCGGAGCGCGTGGTTGCTGAGGTTTCAGAAGGAACTGTGTGTGCCCGTGTCTTGAGCGATGAGGAGCCTGTGGGCTTGGCTCTCCTTGGGACTTGCCGATTTGCAGTGGATGCAATTATTGAAACCACTGACGGTGCCGTTGGTGGGTCCGTCACAGGCGAGCTCAACGGCACATTTGTCATATTCGGCAATCTCTCCACTCTCCCCGAGTTGGAGGCAGCGGATGATCAGTCATTCCAGAGGTGGAACGTTTCGCCCGACAGGTTTGTCAAGCAGGTCATGGACATTCTTGATGAGATGGCGGCCAAGGTGCCGCGGTCTGTGGACACGAAACGTGGCACGATGCTCGCTGGAGAAGATAACGGCGGAAATCACACGATTCTCGTGGAGAGCGAGGATCGCGTCGTGCTGGTTCGTGGGGATCATGTGGTGGCAATTACAGACGACGCACTTGTCGTAGTCGATGACGATAGAGTTTCCGTGACGACTTCCCAAGGCCGGTGCGTTGAGATAGGTCGAAACACACGTCTTGGCCCGACAGATTCGGGACATCCCTTCTCGGTCCCATATTCAGTTGGCACGCTGCCGTTTCGTGCGTTGCGTCGCTCATGGAACAAGTGGTACGACTGGTGGAGATGATAGGGCGACTGGCCTCGCCTACACTGCCCTAGGGGACATTTCCAGTTGAACGCTATACAATGAATGGTATTTGCCCCGCTTTGCCATCAACTGGGAATGTGTTCCCTCCTCCACTATCTTCCCATTCTCCAGCACGATTATTCTGTCAGCTCTGACAACGGTTGACAGCCGGTGGGCCACTACTATGGAGGTTCGACCGGCAAGCAGTGACTTGAGTCCTCTCTGGATGGCGTACTCTGTGTAGATGTCCACAGAACTTGTGGCCTCATCTAGGACGAGTATCCGAGGATCCGCCAAGAGTGCTCTTGCAAAGCTCACGAGCTGGCGTTCGCCCTCCGAGAGTCTGCTTCCTCTCTCCCCCACTTCTGTATCAAGACCGTTTTCAAGGCCCTCAAAGATGCGCGTTGCGCCAATCGCTTCAATGGCTTGCAGGACCTCTTCGTCCGAAGCATCTGGTTTTCCATACTTGATGTTCTCTCGTACAGTGCCCATGAACAGGAACGGCTCTTGAAGCACAAGGCCTATGATGGAGTGGAGCGATCGAAGC